>NZ_JBHTLQ010000051.1:0-23770 GCF_042679085.1 Phenylobacterium conjunctum
TTGCAACATCAGCCGAGCAAGGCTCACATCAACCCAGGACTCTCGTTATGGCTGGATGAGAAACGGGGGTCACGTCAGGGGTTCGACCGCTAACTCAATGATGTCCGAGCTGGTTACCGGGAAGCCCGGTCTACCCCCGCCGCAGCTCGGGCAGCGACGTTGAGCGATATCGGTGCCGTTTGCGCCATACTCGGTCGAGCAGCGTTGGCACTTCAGAACGTAGACCTTCTGGCCATGGTCCGTACCGGCCAAGCCCGTTGGCCCCAGGACTTGCTGGCCGTTCGGGTTCACGAAACCGGTTCGGGTGCTGAACGCCATAGCTTGGCCTCTAGATCGGCTGGGACGAGGGCGGGCCGGGACTCCGGCGTTTTGGTCGGTCAGCGCTTATCGGTTCCGACCCACTTGTAGCGCAGCTCCACAGAGTCGGCGTTCAGCACGAGCATTTTCTTGCCCAGCATGCCGATCATCTTCTCCGACTTGCCGTCGTAGTCGAATTTCATGTCGCGGTGGCGAGCGCCTTCGGTGAACGTGAAATTGAGCAGCCCGCCATAGTAGCCGTCGAAGGTGACGACCTGCTCGACCTGGGCGTCCGCAACCCGCTTCATCTTGCTGAAGGAGATTTGGCCGAGCTCTTCCGGTCGGACGCTTCTAGACCAAACGGTCCGCATGCCATTCCGAACCGAGTTATCGACCACCCATTGCAGCCGGCCGTCATCGTTGCGACGACGGAGGCCGATGGACTGCCAAACCACTCAAGCTGGTCGCATGCCTTTCCAATAGCTTAGGAGCGGAGTGTCAAACCGGTCCAGACTTGAGGTTTGTCAAAGCCGGCGAGTTCGCGCTCTGCGGCGATGCGAGCCCGCAGCCCGCATTGGTCATCCTTGAGCGATGAAGGTTTAGCCTAGCGCTTTGACCCTCAGCCAATGATCGAGCTGTCAGTCGATCTAACCTCCAGGTGTTCAGAGGAGGTTCTGATGTCTGTCTCAAAGTTCGCCATGTTGATCGCCGCCGCCGGTCTCGCCCTGACCGCCGCCGCCCCTGCCGCCGCCGAGTCCATCGCGCCTGTCGAGGTGACGGGCCGGGCCGCCACGACGGTGACCGTTCCCGTCCGTGGCCTGACGGATCGCCAGGTGCGCCAGGTGGTTCGGGTCGCCGCCAATCACGTCTGCCGCAATGCGGTGGCCAACTATGAGCTCGACACCTTCGACCAGGACTGGTGCGCGTCCCGGACCATGGACCGCACACTTGGGGAATTCCAGGCGCTCAAGCGCAGCGGCGCGAGCCAGCTCGCTTGGGTGAACCTGACCATCACGGCCGATTGAGCGCGGTCGTGATCATCCGCCGCAGCCTGGCGTCCTGACCGGCGTCGGGCTGCGGCTTGATGTTCGGCAATCCGTGCAAGGCCGGGTTCCGCTAAGTCCGACAGGCGGGCCTCTCCACCCGCCACGAGGACTTCCAATGCCCGGCATCGACCTGGATCGCCCCTTCTATCCGCTTGGGATCGCCGTCCTGACGATCTCGGACACCCGCACGCCGCAGACCGATACGTCGGGCGCGATGCTGGCGGATCGGCTCTCCGCCGCAGGCCACCGTCTGGCCGGCCGCGCCATCGTCCACGATGAGATCGAGGCCATCCGCGCGCAGGTCCAGGCCTGGGTCGCTGATCCCGAGGTCGAGGTGATCCTGACCACCGGCGGCACTGGCTTTTCCCCCCGCGACGTGACGCCCGAGGCGCTGCAGCCCCTGTTCCGGCGGGCGATGGAGGGCTTCTCCGTGGTCTTCCACCAGGCCAGCTACGGGACGGTGGGGGTCTCGACCCTTCAGTCGCGGGCCTTCGCCGGCCAGATCGAAGAGACCTTCGTCTTCTGTGTTCCGGGCTCCACCGGCGCCTGCCGCGACGCCTGGGACCTTGTCCTGGCCGAGGAGCTCGACAGCCGCTTCCGCCCCTGTTCCCTGGCCGGACAGATCCCGCGCCTACGGGGGATCTGCGCATGATCGGCGTTGAGGAGGCCCGAGCGCTTGTGGTTTCGGCGGCCCGGCCGCTGGGGACGGAAGCGGTTCCCCTCGCCAGCGCCGCCGGCCGGAGGTTGGCGGCCCCGGTGGTGGCGCCCCACGACGCCCCAGCGGTTCCGGTCTCGGCCATGGATGGCTACGCGGTCCGCGATGCAGATCTCGAAGCAGGGCCCTGCGTGCTGCCCCTGGCCGGCGCGTCCTTTGCGGGATCGCCGGAGCCCGCGCCTCTGCCGCCTGGCGCGTGTCTGCGCATCTTCACCGGCGCGCCCCTGCCACTGGGCGCGGATCGGGTGGTGATGCAGGAAGAGGTCGAGGCGCTCGAAGGTTCCGCCCGGTTCATCGGGCCGGTCATCGGTCGACGCCATGTCCGCGCCGCCGGCTCGGATTTCCACGCGGGCGACGTGCTGGTTCCGGCCGGCGCGGTCCTGACCCCGCAAAGACTCGTGGCTGCTGCGGCGGCGGACCAGGCCGCGCTGCAGGTCTGGCGCCGTCCCCGGGTGGCGATCCTGGCGACCGGCGATGAACTGGTGGAGCCCGGAAGCCTTCATGGTCGGCCCGGCGCCATCTGCGAGAGCGTGTCGTTCGGCGTCGCCGCCTTGGCCGAGACCTGGGGCGCGGACGTGGTCAGCCGCGGCCGCTGCCGCGATGATCTTCAAAGCCTGCAGGCCGCTGCGGCCTCCGCCGTCGCCGGCGCCGATGTGGTGGTGACCACCGGCGGGGCCTCGGTGGGGGAACGGGATTTCGCTCGCGCCATGTTCGAGCCGCTGGGCCTGGAGATCCTGTTCGCCAAGGTGGCGATGAAGCCCGGCAAGCCGATCTGGATCGGCCGGGTGGGCGCGACCTTCATCGTCGGGCTGCCGGGCAATCCGACCTCGGCCCTGGTGACCGCCCGGCTGTTCCTGGCGCCCCTGCTCGCCGGCCTGGCAGGCGCGGACCCCGAACGCGCATGGGCCTGGCGCCGGCTGCCGCTGGCGGGGCCAGTGGGGTGCGCCGGGGATCGGGAGACCTTCGCCCTTGGACGCTGCGGCGCAGGCGGTGTCGAGATGCTGGTGGTGCAGGACTCGGCCTCCCAACGGTCGCTGTGCGAGGCCGACCTCCTGATCCGCCGCCGTCCCGGGGCAAGTGGGGCGGCGGCGGGAGAGCCGGTCGAGTGTCTCTCGTTCTGACCAGCTCGGTAGGTGTGCTCAGGCGAACCGAGGAAACAGCACCTCGTTCTCGAGCCGCATGTGCTCGCGCAGGTCCGTATCGAGCTTGCGGCATCCCTCGATGAGGGCGCGCCAGGACCGACAGGCGTCGGCGGGCGCGGTGAAGCCGGCGGTCAGGTCCGCCAGGCGGGCGAGCTGAGCCTCGACGTCCTGGTGCTCGGCCATCATCCGGGCGATGGGGTGGCCGATCATCGGATGACCCCCGTCCAGCATCATGGGGAACAGCACCTGCTCCTCCTTGCGCTGATGGCCGCACAGGTCATCCAGAATGAAGGACAGGTGGTCCGCGAGCCCCGCCGGCGTCGCCGGATGCTCGGCGTGAACAGCCTCCACCTTGCGGGCCAGGAGAACGAGATTCCCCAGTTCGGCCAGATGGACGACATGGTATCGCTCCAGGATATGCGCGATCAACTCGGCGGAGGACGTCGCCGATCCGACCGGCGGATCAAGAACGGGCGCGGCGGGGCAGGGCATGGAACCTCCTATGCCGTGCAGCCTATCGCGCCGGCGCCACCCGCGCCTTGAAGCCCGTCCGACCTGCGCTTGATGTCGGGCAATTCGCCGGGCGCCGTTTGCGCCGGCCTGCGGCTGTGTGACCACCCTGACCGGCGCCGCACCGACTCGCCGAGGCTTTCGCTCCCCTTGAAGGAGAGCGCCCACATGGCCTTCGACAATCCCCTGGCCAGCGAGATCTGGTCCGCCAAGTACCGTTTCGTCAGCCCGGAGGCAGGGGCGGAACCGCAGGTCGAGGACACCTGGCGCCGGATCGCCCAGGCCACCGCCCAGGCCGAGCGGCCGGAGCTGCGCGAGACCATCGCCGAGCGCTTCTATCGTGCGCTGGAGGGGCATCGCTTTCTGCCCGCTGGCCGGATCATCGCCGGCGCGGGATCAGGGCGCGCGGTGACCCTGTTCAACTGCTTCGTCATGGGCGCCATTCCTGACGACCTGGGCGGGATCTTCGAGCATGTCCGGGAAGCCGCTGTGACCCTGCAACAGGGCGGCGGCGTGGGCATGGACTTCTCCTCGATCCGCCCGACCGGCGCGCCGGTTCGCGGCGTGGCGGCCGACGCCTCCGGGCCGCTCAGCTTCATGGATGTCTGGGACGCCATGTGCCGCACCATCATGTCCGCGGGCCAGCGTCGCGGGGCGATGATGGGCTGCCTGCGCATCGACCACCCCGATATCGAGGCCTTCATCGACGCCAAGCGCGACCCCGCGCGGTTCCGCAATTTCAACCTCTCGGTCCTGGTCAGCGGCGCCTTCATGGCGGCCCTGGCCGCGGACGGCGACTGGCCCCTGGTCTTCGACGGCCAGGTCCTGAAGGTGGTGCGCGCGGCCGATCTCTGGGCGCGGCTGATGCGCGCGACCTATGACGCCGCCGAGCCGGGCGTGATCTTCATCGATCGGGTGAACGCCGCCAACAACCTGGCCTATTGCGAGACCATCCTGGCCAGCAATCCGTGCGGGGAGCAGATGCTGCCCGCCTATGGCGCCTGCCTGCTGGGTTCGATCAACCTGGCCAAGCTGGTGCGTCGGCCCTTCGAGCCCGACGCCGCCCTGGACGAGGCCGATCTGGCGGAGCTGACCCGCACCGGTGTGCGTCTGCTGGACAATGTGATCGATGTCTCGCGCTTCCCGCTGGAGGCCCAGGCGGCGGAGGCCAAGGCGAAGCGGCGCATTGGCCTGGGTGTTACGGGCCTGGCGGACGCCCTGGTGTTCTGCGGGGCCGCCTATGGCGGAGAGCGCGCGGTGGACCTGACCCGCCGCTGGCTCGGGGTGATCAAGCGCGAGGCCTATCGCGCCTCGGCCGAACTGGCCGCCGAGAAGGGGCCGTTCCCGCTCTATGATCCGCAGATCCTTGAGCGCCCCAACCTGCTCGGCCTGGACGAGAGCGTCCGCGACCTGATCCGCGCCCAGGGTCTGCGCAATGGCTGCCTGACCTCCATCGCGCCCACTGGCACCACCTCGCTCCTGGCCGGCAATGTGTCCTCGGGCGTCGAGCCGGTCTTCGCCTACAGCTATGTCCGCAAGGTGCGCCAGCCGGACGGATCGAGCCGCGAGGAGCCGGTGGAGGATTTCGCCCTGGCGACCTGGAAGCGGCTCAAGGGCGATGTCCCGCCGCCCGCGGACGTCTTCGTCAGCGCCCAAACGCTGGCCCCAGCCGACCACTTGCGCATGCAGGCGGTGGCCCAGACCCTGGTCGACAGCTCGATCTCAAAGACCGTCAACTGCCCTGAAGACATCGCCTTTTCGGCCTTCCAGGACATCTACCGCACGGCCCATGAGGCGGGGTGCAAGGGGCTGACCACCTACCGGCCCAATGCGGTGACCGGGTCGGTGCTCAGCGTCGCCGCGCCGGCCAAGGCGTCGGTCGCCGAGCCAGCCCTCTCGCCCCGGCCGGAGCGGCTGGAAGGGGCGACCTACAAGATCCGCTGGCCGCAGAGCGCGCACGCCGTCTACGTCACGATGAACGACACGGTGGACGACGAGGGCCATCGCCGCCCCTTCGAGATCTTCGTCAATTCCAAGAACATGGAGCACCACGCCTGGACCCTGGGCCTGACCCGGATGATCTCGGCCGTCTTCCGGCGCACGGGGGAGGTGGGCTTCGTCGCCGAGGAGCTACAGGCGGTGTTCGATCCCTGCGGCGGCGCCTGGCTGGAGGGCCGCTATGTGCCGTCGCTGCCGGCAGCGATCGGCGGGGTGATCGCCCGCCATCTGGGCGGTGCGGCGTCGCCGGTGACCGAGGCCGCGGCGACGGCGGCCATCGGACCCGCCCCGGCGGTCTGTCCGTCCTGCGGCGCGGCGGCCCTGATCCGCAAGGAGGGCTGCGACACCTGCCAGGCCTGTGGGCACTCAAAATGCGGCTGACCCGGTCGGCTTGATCGCTGACAAGCCGCGACGCGGCCGGGCTCAAGGGCTCGGCGCGCGCGGGGGGCTAGGATCTCCGCCCGCTGTCCGACAGGAGCCCCCATGTCCACCGCCGCCGACCGTAGGGCCTATCGCGGCCCGGCCCTGTTCAGCTTCGGCTTTCGGCCCTTCTTCCTCTCTGCGGGGGTGTGGGCGGCGCTGACCGTTCCCCTGTGGCTGACGGCCCGTATCGGCCTTATGCCGCCCTCCGGAATCGACCGGGTCTGGCATGCCCACGAGATGCTGTTCGGCTACCTTGCGGCGGTGGTCGCGGGCTTCCTGCTGACCGCCGTGCCCAACTGGACAGGCCGCATACCGGTCCTGGGGCGACCGCTCGCCGCACTTTGGGCGCTCTGGCTCGCCGGACGCCTGGCCATGGTGACCCCCTGGGCCCTTAGCCCTTGGGCTTGGGGGCTTGACAGCCTGTTCCTGCTGGTCTTCGCCGGGGTGATCTGGCGCGAGATCCTGTCCGGCCGCAACTGGCGCAACCTCGGCGTCGCCGCCATGGTCAGCCTGCTGGCCCTGGCCCATCTGGCCTTCCATCTGTTGCCGGAGGCTTCGGTCCCAGCGGCGGAACGCGCCGCCGTCGCCCTGGCCGCAACCCTGATCGCCCTGATCGGAGGTCGGGTCACCCCCAGCTTCACCCGCAACTGGCTCGCGCCGCGCGGGGAGGCGGACGCCGTGCGCACCCGGCCCCGGCTGGACCTGGCCGGCGTCATCGCCTGTGCGCTCGGCGGGGCCGCCTGGACGCTCTGGCCGCAACAGCCGCTGGCGGGCGCCGTCCTGGTGATCGCCGGGGGGCTCAGCCTGGCGCGGCTCGCGGGCTGGGGTGGCTTGCGCACCCTGTCCGAGCCCTTGGTGCTGGTGCTTCACCTTGGCTACCTCTGGCTGGGCCTCGGATTGGTCCTCGTGGGCGCCTCGGCCCTCAGTCCCCTTGTGCCGTACACGGCGGGACTGCACGCCCTGACCGCCGGCGCGGTCGGGGTCATGACCCTGGCCATGATGACGCGGGCGAGCCTTGGCCACACCGGGCGGCCGCGGACGGCGGGGCCTGCGACCCGCGCCGTCTTCTGGCTAGCCAATCTCGCGGCGGTCCTGCGGGTTGCAGCGGGCCTGGGCGCCTCGGAGGCGTTGCTCAGCCTCTCCGGCCTGGCCTGGACGGCGGCCTTCGGTCTCTTCGCCGTCAGCTATGGGCCGATGCTGATCCTGCCCCGGCGGGCGGCTTGAGCATCATCAAGATCGGCTTTGGCCGGGGTCATGGGGGTCGCGCCGAACCCGCCCTAGGCTCTGGGTCTGGTCTCCGCGATGGGGCGGGATTTCCTTCCCGGATTGCCGCCCCGGAGACCAGCGCGGCTTGACTTGCCGGCGCCGGATCCCCCCGGCGTCGGTCTTGTCTGTGGGGTTAGCCGAAGCGCGCCTGGCTGCGGCGGGCTTCCGAGGCGGTCCGCTCCAGCTCAGCTGCGCCGGCCAGCAGGTCACCCGCGGGCCCGGCGCCGTCGATCAGCGGATCCGGCTTGGCCAGGCGATTGAGCACCACGGGCCGGGCGATGGTCACCTCAGGGCCCTGCACCACCACGCCGTAGTCGGCCAGGTTGGCGAAGGCGCGCGACAGGTTTTCGGGGGTCATGCCCAGCAGGGAGGCGAGCACGCGCTTTTCGTGCGGCAGGATCAGGGTCGGGCCGCCGCCTTGCCGGGTCTGTTCGACCATAAGGTAGTTGGCCAGGCGCTCGGCCCCGCCGCGCAGCTTCTGGTTCTTCACCGTGCGCACCAGGCCGCGGTAGCAGCCGGCGAGCTCGCGGGCGACCGCCAGGCCGAAGGCTGCGTCGTCCTCCATGCCCCGACGGACGGCCTCAGCCGACAGCATCAGGATGTCGGAACGCTCAATGGTGCGCGCGGTCATCAGGGCGTCGGCGTCCAGCACCACGGCGGCCAGGATGAAGGTCGAGACCGGACGCAGGACCGCCAGGGTGGTCTCCTTGTCGTTCCACGTGCCCTGGAGCTCCGCCTGGCCTTCGATCAGCACATAGAGGAAGTCCACCGGGTCGCCTTCGGTCAGCAGGGTCGTCCCGGCCGGGAACTTCTGCAGGAACCCGCCAGCGGTCAGGGACTGGAACGTCCGGTCCGAGGCGGCGGCAAACATCGGCAGGGCCCGAACCCTGTCCAGGTCCGCTTCACGCATCGCCATTCGGAATCTCCCCTTCTTGCCATCGGAACATCGCAGGCGGACGCCGCCTCACCTTGACATGGATCAAGCAATGCAGATCGCCCGCTTGACGTTTTTCAAGAGGTGAATTGATCGAAAGTAATAATTCGATTGATGACTAAAGAAGCTCGCTTTTACGTTCAGTATATCGGGTCAAAAATACGCAATCCGCCGCCGTATGATTGATCTGCGTCAATGGTGATCATGAGTGTTCTCTGAGTAGTGCGGCTCGAGCCGTGGCGCATGGGGCGTCGCCGACTCGGGGGCAGGTCCATGGGCACGGACACGCAGAGGATGGCGCCGGGCGCCGGGATGGCGCTGGGGATGAGCACCCTGGCCTTCACCGTCTGCTTCGCGGTGTGGACCATCTTCTCCATCATCGGGGTGCAGATCAAAAAGGAGCTGGGCCTCACCGAGGCCGAGTTCGGGCTGCTGGCCGGCACGCCGATCCTCACCGGGTCGCTGGTCCGCATCGGCCTGGGCGTCTGGAGCGACCGGTACGGCGGCCGGGTGGTCAACCTGGTGGTGATGCTGTCGGCGGCCCTGGCCACCTTCCTGCTCTCCCACGCCAAGACCTATCCGCAGTTCCTGGTCGCCGCGCTCGGCGTCGGCATGGCCGGGGGCTCCTTCGCCGTCGGCGTCGCCTATGTGTCGAAGTTCTTCCCCAAGGCGCGGCAGGGCACGGCGCTGGGTATTTTCGGGGCCGGCAATGTCGGGGCCGCGGTCACCAAGTTCGCCGCTCCCTTCGTGATGCTGGCCTATGGCTGGACGGCGGTGGCGCAGATCTGGGCGGGGACGCTCGCAGTCATCGCCCTGGTCTTCTTCCTGCTCACCCGCGACGAGCCGCAGCTGGCGGCCCAGCGCAGCGCCAAGGCGCCGGCCGAGCCCCTGGCGGCGCAGCTTGCGCCCCTGATGAAGCTGCAGGTCTGGCGGTTCGCCCTCTACTACTTCTTCGTCTTCGGGGCCTTTGTCGCCCTGTCCCTCTGGCTGCCCCACTACCTGGTCGGGGTCTATGGGCTCGACATCCGCACGGCCGGCATGCTGGCCGCCGCCTACTCGATCCCCGGCTCCATGTTCCGGATCTTCGGGGGCTGGCTCTCGGACAAGATCGGCGCCCGCCGGGTGATGTACGTCACCTTCGGGGTGAGCGTGATCTGCACCTTCTTCCTGTCCTATCCGCCCACCAGCTACGTGGTCGACGGCGTCCACGGCCCGATCAGCTTCCGCCTGGCCACCGGCCTGCCGGCCTTCGTGATCCTGTTGTTCAGCCTGGGCTTCGCCATGAGCCTTGGGAAGGCGGCGGTCTACAAGCACATCCCCGTCTACTACCCGGAGCACATCGGCGCGGTCGGCGGCCTGGTGGGCATGGTCGGCGGCCTGGGCGGGTTCGTCCTGCCCATCGCCTTCGGCGCCCTGAACGACCTCACCGGCGTCTGGACCAGCTGCTTCATGCTGCTGTTCGCCCTGGTGGCCTCGGCCCTGGCCTGGATGCACTTCGCCATCCGCCGGATGGAACGCGCCCGCACCCCCGAGCTCGCGGCCCTGCCCGAGCTGCCGGAGATGGCCGGCCTTCACCCTTCACCTGACGCGGGCCAAGCCCGCGCCGCCTCCTGAGACTGGAGCGCACCCTATGACCTCCAATGCGAAACATGTGCTGGCCGACTGGCGGCCGGAAGATCCCAAGTTCTGGGATGACCGGGGCCGCGCCATCGCCAACCGCAACCTGTGGATCTCCGTCCCCAACCTCCTGCTGGCCTTCTCGGTCTGGATGGTCTGGTCGATGGTCGTGGCCAAGCTGAAGCTGATCGGCTTCAAGTTCACCACGGACGAGCTGTTCTGGCTCACCGCCCTGCCAGCCCTGTCGGGCGCCACCTTGCGGATCTTCTACAGCTTCATGGTGCCGGTGTTCGGCGGCCGGCTGTGGACGACGCTCTCCAGCCTGTCGCTGCTGATCCCGGCGGTCGGCATCGGCCTGGCGGTCCAGAACCCGGCGACGCCCTATTCGGTGTTCGTGACCCTGGCCTTGCTCTGCGGCCTGGGCGGCGGCAACTTCGCCTCTTCCATGGCCAACATCTCGTTCTTCTTCCCGAAGCGCGAGAAGGGCAACGCGCTCGCCCTCAACGCCGGTGTCGGCAATCTGGGCGTCAGCGTCATGCAGTTCCTGGTGCCGATTGTCGTCACCCTGGGCGCCTTCGCACCCGTGGTCGGCGCGCCGCAGACCGCCATCGAGAAGGGCGTCGAAAGCCAAGTCTGGCTGCAGAACGCCGGCTTCGTCTGGATCCCCTTCATTGTCGCCTCAGCCGCCCTGGCCTGGTTCGGCATGAACGACATCGCCTCGGCCCGCGCGTCCTTCCGCGACCAGTCCGTGGTGTTCAGCCGCAAGCACAACTGGCTGATGTGCTGGCTCTATGTCGGCACCTTCGGCTCGTTCATCGGCTTCTCGGCGGCCTTCCCGCTGCTGACCAAGACCTTGTTCCCCGAAGCCAACGCCTTGCAGTACGCCTTCCTGGGGCCGTTCGTCGGCGCAGCCTCGCGGGCCCTGACCGGCTGGGTCTCCGACCGGTTCGGCGGCGAGCGCGTCACCCACTGGGTGTTCCTGGCCCTCGGCGCCGGGGTGCTGGTGCTGCTGAAGTCGGTCGGCGGCTTCGGCGGCGAGGCCTCGTTCCCGCTCTTCTTCGCCGGCATCATGTGGCTGTTCTTCTGGACCGGGGTCGGCAACGCCTCGACCTTCCAGATGATCCCCGCGATCGTGCGCAACGACATGCCCCGGCTGGCCCCCCTGGCCACGCCTGAGGAGCGTCAGAAGCAGATCGAGCTCGAGTCCGCCGCCATCGTCGGCTTCTCCTCGGCCATCGGCGCCTTCGGCGGCTTCTTCATCCCCAAGGCCTTCGGCGACAGCCTCAAGGCCACCGGGCATCCCGAGACCGCGCTCTTCGTCTTCTTCGCCTTCTACCTGAGCTGCGTGGCCGTGAACTGGCTGTTCTACGCCCGCCGCGGCTCGATCCTTCGTCCCCTGACCCAAGCCAATCCGTCGGAGCGTGCGGCATGAGCCATACCCTCGATCGCCTCGCCTTCTTCACGCGCAAGACCGAGCTGTTCTCGAATGGTCACGGGGTGACCAATGACGAGGATCGCGCCTGGGAAGAGGCCTACCGGTCCCGCTGGCGCCACGACAAGATCGTGCGCTCCACCCACGGGGTGAACTGCACGGGCTCGTGCTCCTGGAAGATCTACGTCAAGGGCGGGATCGTCACCTGGGAGACCCAGCAGACCGACTATCCGCGCACCCGGCCCGAGTTGCCGAACCATGAGCCGCGCGGCTGCGCCCGGGGCGCCAGCTACAGCTGGTACCTCTACTCGGCCAACCGGGTGAAGTACCCGCTGATCCGCGGCCGGCTGCTGAAGCTGTGGCGCGCGGCGCGGGCCACCCTGTCGCCGGTGGCCGCCTGGGCCTCGATCCAGGCCGACCAGGCCAAGCGCGACAGCTATACCCGCATGCGTGGCTCAGGCGGCTTCGTGCGCGCCACCTGGGAGGAAGCGACCGAGATCGTCGCCGCCGCCAACGCCCACACCATCAAGCGCTGGGGCCCGGACCGGGTGTTCGGCTTCTCGCCGATCCCGGCCATGTCGATGGTCTCCTACGCCGCCGGCGCCCGCTATCTGCAGCTGCTGGGTGGGGTCTGCGGGTCGTTCTACGACTGGTATTGCGACCTGCCGCCGGCCTCGCCCCAGACCTGGGGCGAGCAGACCGACGTCGCCGAGAGCGCCGACTGGTACAATTCCGGCTTCCTGCTGCTGTGGGGCTCGAACGTCCCGCAGACCCGCACGCCGGACGCGCACTTCTACACCGAGGCCCGCTATCGCGGCGCCAAGTCCGTGGTGATCTGCCCCGACTATTCCGAAGCCTCCAAGTTCTCCGACCTGTGGCTGGCGGTGAAGCAGGGGACAGACGCCGCCCTGGGCATGGCCTTCGGCCACGTAATCCTCAAGGAGTACCATCAGGACCGCCAGGTCCCGTACTTCCGCGACTATGTGCGCAAGTACACCGACCTGCCCATGCTGGTCCGCCTGGTCCCGCAGGGCGACGGCTACGCGCCGGACCGGTTGCTGCGCGCCGCCGACTTCGAGGCCGACCTGGGCGAGGCCAACAATCCCGACTGGAAGACGGTCGCCGTCGACGAGGCCAGCGGCCAGGTCGTGGTCCCCAACGGCTCCATCGGCTTCCGCTGGGGCCAGGACGGCAAGTGGAACCTGGAAGAGCGGGACGGGCAGGGGCGTGACACCACCCTGCGCCTGGGCCTGAAGGGCGTCCATGACGAGGTCGCCGGGGTGCGTTTCCCCTATTTCGGCGGCGTCGCGCCTCAAGGTTTCGAGGCCACCGACCACCCCGATGTCCTGACCCGCAAGGTGCCGGTCAAGCGGATGCAGCTGAAGGATGGCGAGGCCCTGGTGGCCTGCGTCTATGACCTGTTCCTGGCCAATTATGGCGTCGATCAGGGCTTCGGCGGCGATCACATGCCGACCTCCTATGACGACCTGGAGCCCTATTCCCCGGCCTGGGCGGAGGCGGTGACCACCGTGCCGCGCGACCAGATCATCGCGGTCGCCCGCGGCTTCGCCACCAACGCCGAAAAGACCAATGGGCGTTCGATGGTGATCATCGGCGCGGCGATGAACCATTGGTTCCACATGGACATGAACTACCGCAGCGTCATCAACATGCTGGTGATGTGCGGTTGCGTCGGCCAGTCCGGCGGCGGCTGGTCGCACTATGTGGGCCAGGAGAAGCTGCGGCCCCAGACCGGCTGGGCCCCGCTGGCCTTCGGGCTCGACTGGTCGCGGCCCCCGCGCCAGCAGAACTCGACCTCGTTCTTCTACGCCCACACCGACCAGTGGCGGTATGAGACCTTGTCGACCGCCGAGATTCTGTCGCCGACCGCCGACGCCAGCGCCTTCACGGGCGCCCTGATCGACTTCAACGCCCGCGCCGAACGCATGGGCTGGCTGCCCTCGGCGCCGGCGCTGAAGACCAATCCTCTAGAGGTGGTCAAGGCCGCCGCCGCGGCGGGCGCGGACCCCAAGGCCTATGCCGTGGAGCAGCTCAAGGCGCGCAGCCTCGAGATGTCCTGCATGGACCCGGATGATCCGGCCAACTGGCCGCGCAACATGTTCGTCTGGCGCTCCAACCTGCTGGGGTCCTCGGGCAAGGGCCACGAATACTTCCTCAAGCACCTGCTGGGCGCCGAGCACGGGGTCCAGGGCAAGGACCTGGGCGAGGACGGCCGCGAGAAGCCGGAGGAGGTCGCCTGGCGCGACAAGGCGCCGGAGGGCAAGCTCGACCTGCTGGTCACCCTCGACTTCCGGATGAGCACGACGGCGGTCTATTCCGACATCGTCCTGCCCACGGCCACCTGGTACGAGAAGAACGACCTCAACACCTCCGACATGCACCCCTTCATCCACCCGCTGTCGGCGGCGGTGGACCCGGCTTGGGAAGCCAAGTCGGACTGGGAGATCTTCAAGGTCATCGCCAAGCGGTTCTCCGAGGTGGCTCCGGAAGTCCTGGGCGTGGAGCAGGACCTGGTCCTGACCCCCATCCAGCACGACAGCGCCGCCGAGATGGCTCAGCCCTATGAGCCGCGCGACTGGTGGAAGGGCGAGTGCGAGCCGGTCCCCGGCAAGACCATGCCGCAGATCACCGTGGTCGAGCGCGACTATCCCAACCTCTACAAGCGCTTCACCTCGCTCGGCCCGCTGATGACCAAAGCCGGCAACGGCGGCAAGGGCCTGGCCTGGAACACCGAGCACGAGGTGGACCTGCTGCGCGGCCTGAACGGCGCCGTGCGCGAGCCGGGCGCCAGCGAAGGCCTGGCCCGGATCGAGACCGACATCGACGCCTGCGAGACCATCCTGACCCTCGCGCCGGAGACCAACGGCGAGGTGGCGGTGAAGGCCTGGGCGGCCCTGTCCAAGCAGACCGGCCGCGACCACACCCACCTGGCCTTGCCCAAGGAGGACGAGAAGATCCGCTTCCGCGACCTGCTCGCCCAGCCGCGCAAGATCATCTCTTCACCGATCTGGTCGGGCCTGGAGAGCGAGCACGTCTGCTACAACGCCGGCTACACCAATGTGCACGAGCTGATCCCCTGGCGGACCCTGACCGGACGCCAGCAGCTCTACCAGGATCACCCCTGGATGCGGGCCTTCGGCGAGGCGCTGTGCGTCTATCGTCCGCCGGTCGACCTGAAGACCACCTGGGTCAAGGGCCATAAGCCCAACGGCGAGACTGAGATCGTCCTCAACTTCATCACCCCGCACCAGAAGTGGGGCATCCACTCCACCTATTCCGACAACCTCTTGATGCTCACCCTGAACCGGGGTGGGCCGGTGGTCTGGATTTCGGAGACGGACGCGGCGAAGGCCGGGATCGTCGACAACGACTGGATCGAGGTCTTCAACGCCAACGGGGCGCTGACGGCGCGGGCGGTGGTCTCCCAGCGGATCCGTGAAGGCACGACCTTCATGTACCACGCCCAGGAAAAGATCGTGAACACGCCGGGGTCCCAGATCACCGGCAAGCGCGGCGGGATCCACAACTCGGTCACCCGCGTGGTGCTCAAGCCCACCCACATGATCGGCGGCTACGCCCAGCTCGCCTACGGCTTCAACTACTACGGAACCGTGGGCTCCAACCGCGACGAGTTTGTCGTCGTCCGCAAGATGACCAAGGTCGACTGGCTTGAGGCGCCTCGGTCCCAGAAGGAGGCCGCCCAATGAAAGTCCGCGCCCAGATCGGCATGGTCCTGAACCTGGACAAGTGCATCGGCTGTCACACCTGCTCGGTCACCTGCAAGAACGTCTGGACCAATCGCGAAGGCGTTGAATACGCCTGGTTCAACAACGTCGAGACCAAGCCGGGCGTCGGGTTCCCCAAGGATTGGGAGAACCAGAAGCGCTGGAACGGCGGCTGGCGGCGTAAGGCCAACGGCAAGATCGAGCCGCGCATGGGGTCCAAGTGGCGGATCCTGGCGAAGATCTTCGCCAACCCAGACCTGCCGCAGATTGACGACTACTACGAGCCCTTCGATTTCGACTACGCGCATCTGCAGACCGCGCCCGAGGTCCAGGCCTTCCCGACCGCCCGCCCGCGTTCGAAGATCACCGGCGAGCGGATGGAGAAGATCGAGTGGGGTCCCAACTGGGAGGAGATCCTGGGCGGGGAGTTCGCCAAGCGCTCGGCCGACTACAACTTCGAAGGCGTCGAGAAGGAGATCTACGGGGCCTTCGAAAACACCTTCATGATGTACCTGCCCAGGCTGTGCGAGCATTGCCTGAACCCGGCCTGCGTGGCCGCCTGTCCGTCCGGCGCGATCTATAAGCGCGAGGAGGACGGCATCGTCCTGATTGACCAGGACAAGTGCCGCGGCTGGCGGATGTGCGTCTCGGCCTGCCCGTACAAGAAGATCTATTACAACTGGGACTCCGGGAAATCGGAGAAGTGCACCTTCTGCTTCCCGCGCATCGAGGTGGGTCAGCCCACCGTCTGCTCGGAGACCTGTGTCGGCCGCATCCGCTATCTCGGCGTGCTGCTCTATGACGCCGACCGGATCGAGGCCGCGGCTTCGGCGCCGGACGAGAAGGACCTCTACCAGGCCCAGCTCGACCTGTTCCTGGACCCGAATGACCCGGCGGTGATCGCCCAGGCGCGGGCCGATGGCGTGCCGGAAGCCTGGCTGGAGGCCGCGCGCCAGAGCCCGGTCTACAAGATGGCCATCGACTGGAAGGTCGCCTTCCCGCTGCACCCGGAATACCGGACCCTGCCGATGGTCTGGTACGTGCCGCCGCTGTCGCCGATCCAGCACGCCGCCGCCGTCGGCGCCCTGGAGACGGACGAGGCCATGCCCGATGTCCGCAGCCTGCGGATCCCCGTCCGCTACCTCGCTAACCTGCTCACCGCCGGCGCCGAGGAGCCTGTGGTCCTGGCCCTGGAGCGGATGCTGGCCATGCGCGCCTTCATGCGCGCCCGCAGCATCGAGGGCCGCATCGACCATGGCCTGGCCGAGCGCGTCGGGCTCACCGCGGGCCAGGTCGAGGACATGTACCGCTACATGGCCATCGCCAACTACGAGGACCGCTTCGTCATCCCCACCACCCACCGCGAGGTGGTGGAGGACGCCTACGACCTGCGGGGCGACTGCGGTTTCAGCTTCGGGAACGGCTGCTCCGGCGGCCGCACCGAACTCGGCCTGTTCGGCCGCAATCCGCGCTCCCGCGCCAAGCCCCTCATGGAGGTTTGAGATGTCCCTCAGCTATCGCGCCCTGGCGCTGCTGCTCTGCTACCCGACTGAGGCCGTCCGGGCTGAACTGCTCGCCGCCGCGGCGATCCTGTCGGAGGACGCCGCCCTGCCGGAGCCCATCCGTCGGGCCCTGGTCCGCCTCTCCCACGCCATCGCGGTGGGCGACCTCTATGAGCGCCAGGAAGAGTATGTCTGGCTGTTCGACCGGACCCGCTCCCTGTCGCTGAATCTCTACGAGCATGTGCACGGTGAGAGCCGCGACCGTGGCCAGGCCATGGTGGCCCTGCTGGAGCTTTACCGCGAGCACGGCCTGGAGCTGTCGGCCAACGAGCTGCCCGACCACCTGCCGGTGTTCCTGGAGTTCCTGAGCACCCTGCCGGACGCGCAGGCCGCCTCGCTGCTGGCCGAGGCCAGCCACGTCCTGGCGGCCCTGTCGGAGCGCCTGCACAAGCGCGGCAGTCCCTATCGCGCGGTCTTCGGCGCCCTCGGCGCCCTGGCCGGGGAGACGCCGGACGCCGCCGCCCTGGCGGCCCTGCTGCAGGAACCCGACGACGATCCGGACGATCTCGCCGGCCTCGACAAGCTCTGGGCCGAGAGCGCCGTCACCTTCGGTCCTGGCGAAGCCGGCTGTCCCAAGGCCGAGGCCCTGGTCCGCGCCATGTCGCCCGCCGCACCCGCCGCGGTCGCGGCCCAGTAGGGGAGAAGCATCATGGATTTCAATCAGCTGGCCTTTGGGGTCTATCCCTACATCGCCCTCTCGGTGCTGGCGCTCGGCTCGGTGATCCGTTTCGACCGCGAGCAATACACCTGGCGCAGCGGGTCCTCCCAGCTGCTGCGACGGCGCCAGCTCATGGTCGGCTCGGTGCTGTTCCACCTGGGCGTCCTGATGATCTTCGCCGGCCATTTCGTCGGCCTGCTGACGCCGATCTGGGTGTTCGACGCCCTGGGCGTGGCCCACTCGGCCAAGCAGATGCTGGCCATCGTCGCCGGCGGCTTCGCGGGGACCTTCGGCCTGGCCGGGGCGCTCATCCTGCTGCACCGCCGGCTTACCGACCCGCGCATCCGCAAGACCTCCAGCTTTGGCGACATCGCCATCCTGGTCCTGCTGGTCGCCCAACTGGTCCTCGGGCTCTCGACCCTGCCGGTCTCGCTGCAGCACCGCGACGGGCACGAGATGGTCAAGTTCATGAACTGGGCCCAGGGGATCTTCAGCTTCCGGGCCGGGGCCGCCGACTACGTGGCCGACGCCGCCCCGGTGTTCAAGGCGCATCTGGTGCTGGGCCTGACCATCCTGCTGGTCTTCCCCTTCACCCGCCTGGTCCACATGCTCTCGGCGCCCGTCTGGTACATGGGCCGCCGCGGCTGGCAGCTGGTCCGCTCTAAGCGGGCCTTCCGTCCCACCTACATCTCACGGGAGCGCTGAGCCATGCGCAGCCTGGTCGTCGGCGGGGTCCAGATCCCCGAAGCCCTCATCGCCCGCGAGGCGCAGAACCATCCCGCCTCGGACGGGGCCCAGGCCTGGGCCGAGGCGGCGCACGCCCTGGCCGTCCGCGCCCTGCTGTTGCATCGCGCCCGGCAACTGGACCTGGAGCCCGATCCGGAGATCGACGCCGCAGGGCGCGAGGAGACGCCGGAAGAGGCGCTGATCCGCGCCGTCCTCGACCTGGAAGTGACCGTCGAGGCACCGACGGAGGCGGAGTGCCGCCGGGTCTATGAGATCCAGGCCGAGCGCTTCCGCACCCCGGACCTGGTCGAGGCCTCGCACATCCTGCTGGCGGCCGAAGGCGACGAGGGCCGACAAGCCGCCCTGGACGTGATCGCCGACCTCGCCTGCGCGCCGGGCCGTTTCGCCGAACTGGCCAGGACTCTCTCGGCCTGCTCCTCCGCCGCGGTGGGCGGGTCCCTGGGCCAGCTCGGGCCGGGCGACCTGGTGGGCGAGGTCGAGGCGGTGCTGGCGCGGCTGCAGCCGGGCCAGGTCTCGTCCGAACCCGTGCGGTCGTGCTTCGGTTGGCACGTCCTGCGGCTCGATCGCCGGATCGAGGGGCGGGCTCTGCCCTTCGAACACGTTGAGCCGAACATTCGCCTGAACCTCGAAGGCCGCGCCTGGTCCAACGCAGCCGCCCGCTATGTCTCTGCCCTCGCCGACCAGGCCCGCCATGACGGCGTGATCCAGGCGACGGACGGCGAGGCGGAGGAGGGCGGCGCCACCCTGGGCGCGCTGCTGGTGGCCGACGTCACCGCGGGACGCCTCGCCGCCTGGCTCGGGGCCGCCGACCCGGCCCTCCTGGCGCGCGTCGAAGCCGCCGCCGGCCAGGCCGAAACGCCCCTCGCCACCTGGGTCGGAAGCCAGGCCAGAGCCTTTGTCGCCGACGCCGACGATGAAGCCTGGACCCAGCTGATCTCCGCCGCCCAGGGCGCGGCTGACCCGGCCTTGGCGGCCCTCGCGTCCATCCTGCGGGGCAAGCTCGCCCCGGAGCCGCGCCGCTTCACCGTCATCCAAAGGAGAGCCTGATCATGGCCGCCGCCTTCCGTGCTGCTCAGTGTCTTGCGCCGATCATGGCCGGCGCCCTCCTGGCGCCGAGCGCCGCCTTCGCCGCCGCCCCCGCCGGCAAGCTCATCTTCGAACAGCGCCTGCGTTATGAGAGCGTGGATCAGGACAACCTGCCCGAAACAGCGGGGGCGCTGACCCTGCGCACCCGCCTCGGCTACGAGACCCCGGCCTGGCATGGGCTGAAGGCCCTGGTGGAAGGCGAGAACGTGCTGGTGCTCTCGGATCGCTACAACAGTACGATCAACGGCAAGACCCGCTATCCTACGGTCGCCGATCCCGAGGCGACGGAGCTGAACCGGCTGCAGGTCGCCTGGACCGGCGACAAGGGCGGGGTCACGGTCGGCCGCCAGCGCATCATCCTGGGTGGCGCACGTTTCGTCGGCAATGTCGGCTTCCGCCAGAACGAGCAAACCTTCGACGCCGTCCGCCTCGACCTCAAGCCGGCCAAGGGCGTGACCGCGACCTACGCCTATGTGGACAAGGTCCATCGGGTGTTCGGCCCCGACAGCCCCCAGGGCGAATGGGACAGCCAATCCCACCTGATGCAGGTGGACGCCGCGACGCCGGCGGGTCAGCTGACCGCCTATGGCTTCCTGCTCGACTTCGCCAATGCGCCTGCCCAGTCCAGCGCCACCTATGGCCTGCGCCTGGCGGGCTCCAGGCCCCTCGGCGACGGGCGCGCCCTGACCTATGAGGGCGAGTACGCGCGCCAGAGCGACTACGGCTCCAATCCAGCGAGCTTCAGCCTGGACTATCTGGGCGCCGGCCTGGGGCTGAAGACCGCCAAGGGCGCGGTGAGCCTCGGCTATGAGCGGCTGGATGGCGATGGCCGCCAGGGCTTCCAGACGCCGCTTGCGACCCTCCACGCCTATCAGGGCTGGGACGACGTCTTCCTGACCACCCCGCGCAACGGGGTTCGCGACCTGAACCTGCGCGCGACCCGGACGGTCAAGCTGTCCAACGGCAAGGCCTTGCGCCTGCAACTGGCGGCCCACAACTTCGAGGCGGCCAAGGGCGCCCAGGCCTATGGCTCCGAACTCGACGTGCTGGCGGCCTATCCGCTGACCAAGCGCCTGAACCTGGAGGCCAAGGCGGCGCGGTTCGACGGTGTCGGTCCAGCCTATCCGGACCGCACCAAGGTCTGGGTCAACCTGGAGTTCAAGCTGTGACCAGGGATGCGGCCAAGGCCGCCGACCGCGCCATCGAGCCCTTGCCCGACAGCCTGGTCGCCGATCCGCTCAGCTTCTTCTTCGCCGAGCACTATCGGCACCGCCAGCTGTGCCACGCCATCGATCAGCTGGCGGCGGCCACTTTCTTCGACGCCGCGGCGGTGAGCGAGGTGGTGGACTTCCTGCGCTACGAGGCGCCCGTCCACATCATCGACGAGGAAGAGGATCTGTTCCCGCTGCTGCGCCGCCGCTGCCAGCCGGAAGACGACCTCGAACGGATCCTGGGGCTGCTGTCGGCCGAGCACAAGGCTGACGGGGTCCTTGGCCGTCAGGTGCGCCAGCATCTGGAAGCCTGCCTGGAGGCCCGCGAGGCGCCGGGCGGCCAGATGGATCGCCGACGCGACCTGAGCCAGTTCGCCGCCCAGGAGCGCCGACATCTGGCGCTCGAGAACGCCATCGTCCTGCCGATCGCGCGCCTGCGCCTGTCGCAGGAGGATCTCAAGGCGCTCAGCCGCCGGCTCGCGGCCCGCCGCGGCCGGGTGCTGTGCGAGGACGACCGGTGATCGAGGAGCTGTTCGCGCGGAACCTGCGCTGGGCCGCGGCCCGCACCCGCAGCGACCCGGAATACTTCCGCCGACTGGCCGCCCAGCAGGCGCCGGACTACCTGTGGATCGGCTGCTCCGACAGCCGCGTGCCGGCCAACGAGATCGTCGGCCTGGATCCGGGCGAGCTGTTCGTCCACCGCAATGTCGCCAATCTCGCCCCGCCCCAGGACGCCAACTTCCTGTCGGTGCTGCAGTTCGCGGTGGAGATCCTGCGGGTCCGCCATGTGATCGTCTGCGGACACTATGGCTGCGGCGGGGTGCGCGCCGCGCTCAGCGGGGAGCGGCATGGGCTCATCGACCACTGGCTGCAGCCGGTCGCGTGCCTGTGCGCCGAGCACGCCGGAGAGCTCGAGGCCATCGCCGACTTCGACGCCCGAGTGAACGATGTCTGCGAGCGCAATGTGAAGGCCCAGGTGGCCGCCGTGGCCGCCAACCCCTTTGTCCGTGACGCCTGGCGGCGGGGCCAGCCCCTGTCGGTCCATGGCTGGATCTACTCGGTCCAGGACGGCCTGCTGCGGGACCTGGAGACCAGTGTCGGCGGCGCGGCCGCGGCCCAGCGGCTGGTGACCGGAGCCGTGCGGCGGCCGCCGCCCCGCCCGCGCGTCGGGCGTCACAGATGACCTCGGACCTGGCGGCGGTGGTGCTGGCTGGCGGCGAGGGGCGCCGGATGGGCGGCGACAAGCCTTTGCGGCTGCTGAAAGGCCGCCCCCTGATCGACTGGGCGCTAGACTTCGCCCTTCAGCGCGCCCCGTCCGTGGCGGTGTCCGTGCGAAGGACCGGCCAGGCAGGCCAAGGCCTGCGGGCGCCTGAACTGCCAGACCCGCTCGATGTTGAGGGGCCTATGGCGGGCCTCTCCGCGGCGCTGACCTTTGCGGGACAGGTCGGGGCGCGGCGTCTTCTGTTGCTGCCCTGCGACGCACCACACCTGCCGCGAGACCTGGCTGACCGCCTGGGCGAGGCCCTGGAGGGGGCGCCTGGGTCGCGGGCGGCCCTGGCGGTCTCCGGCGACCGGCTGCATCCGGCCTGCTCGCTCTGGGAGGCGTCCTGTGTCGGGGAGATCGGCGCCTATCTCGCGACGGGTCGTTCGTCCCTGCGGGGGTTCGCCGAGCAGGTCGGCTGCGTCACGGCGGCCTGGCCGGACCCGGCCGCCTTTGCCAACCTGAACACCCCGCAAGACCTGGCGCAGGCTCAGGCGGCCGTGACCAGTTGCGGGACGCCTGCCGCCACCAGGCGCTTCAGATAGTCGAGCATCGCCGTCCTGCCTGGCTGATGCGGCGATGCTCCCTCCTCGGAGGCGTTGGAGATGCACGCCAGGATGGCCAGGAGCATCCGCCCGTCACTGTCCGGGTCGCCCAAGGCGAGGCCGGGCAGGCCCCAGACCGGCGCTTCACGGGCCATCATCGCCCATAGACCAGGATCACCCTTGGCAGCCTTGGCCAGTTCGGCGTGCGCGCGGAATGGCGGCTCCTGCAGCAGGCCCCAGTAGAGGTCGATCAGGGCCGAGGGGGAGCGCATCCCCATCGGGCCTTGGGCCACCGCCGCCAGCCGCTCATTGCGCCGCCGGACCACATGGGCATGCAGCGCCCGCAGGAAGGCCGGGCGATCCGCGAAGTGATAGTAGATGACACCGCGAACGACGCCGGCCTGCTGGGCGATCCGCGCATAGCTCGCCGCATGAAGTCCCTCGCGCGCAATGATCTGCAGCGCGGCGTCCATCAACTGGCCGCAGGTGAAGTCCGCCTTGCGGTGCGCGCGGGCGTGGTTCGCCGCCGTCACGATCCTGGTCATCTGGGCCTCCTGGTGGAAGCCTAGGGCGGGGGCTGCGGCGCTTGCGCCTGCGGCGTCTGCGCGGGCGCGCGCGAAAATCAGCAACCTGTGGCGGCCGCCGCGATTGTCGGGACTTGAAACTTATCAAGCGCCTGGCTGGCGCACTTGGGGCGCGGACGGGTTCTTTCGCCGCCAGCCGGGCGGTAGAAGGGGAGCATGACCGGCGCGTCCTTGCGCCGTTTCGGAGGCGGCTGGGTTGGACGCGCGCACGCAGGCTTTTGGCGGCCCCGCCCTGATCGACGGGTTCGGTCGCACGGTGACCTATCTGCGGGTCTCGGTCACGGACCGATGCGACCTGCGCTGCGTCTATTGCATGGCCGAGCACATGACCTTCCTGCCGAAGAAGGAGGTGCTGACCCTCGAGGAGCTGGACCGCATCGCCTCGGCCTTCGTGGGCTTAGGGGTGAGGAAGCTGCGGATCACCGGCGGCGAGCCCCTGGTGCGCAAAGGCGTGATGGACCTGATCGGATCCCTGGGCCGTCACCTGAGGTCCGGCGCCCTGGACGAGCTGACCCTGACCACCAACGGCACGCGCCTGACCGAGTTCGCGGACCAGCTGGCAGCTGCGGGCGTGCGGCGGGTCAATGTCTCGCTGGACACCCTGAAGCCCGAGCTGTTCCGCACCCTGACCCGCGGCGGCCAGCTCGCCCAGGTCATCGCCGGGATCGACGCGGCCCAGGCCGCCGGCCTGAAGGTCAAGATCAACGCCGTGGCGCTGAAGGATGACAACGCCGGCGAGCTGCCCGAGCTGATCGCCTGGGCCCATGGCCGGGGCTGCGACATGACCCTGATCGAGGCCATGCCCCTGGGCGAGATCGAGGTCGACCGCACCGACCAGTTCCTGTCGCTGAAGGACGTTCGCCGCGAGCTGGAGAGCTTCTGGACCCTCACCGACATCGACCACCAGACCGGTGGCCCGGCCCGCTATGTCCGCGTGGCCGAGACCGGCGGCCGGCTGGGCTTCATCACCCCGCTCAGCCATAACTTCTG
>NZ_JBHTLQ010000052.1:0-22385 GCF_042679085.1 Phenylobacterium conjunctum
GGCCTCGGCCGCCAGGGCCGGAGGGGGGGCGTCCTCGTCGGTCGGCGCGGCGATCGGCTCGATCTCAGCCTGCACGGGCGCGGCCTCGACCTTGACGGGGGCGGGCGCGGGCTTCGTCGCCGTCTCGGGCGAGACCGGGGTGCGTGCGGCGCGGTTGGCGATATCGGCCGCCCTGAGGTCGGTGGCCGCGGTGCTCGGCGTGAAGACCTGGGCGTCCTGCGCGGGCTCAGCTGCGTCGTCCGCCGCGAGGGCAAGACCGTCGAGCGCGGCGAGGTCGGTCGCGAAGGCCTTGGGCGCGCCCTTGCCGGCGTCGGCCAGAACCGCCTCGTCCGGGGTGACGCCGTCCTGGACGGCCGTGGCTTCCGGGTTCGCCTGAAGCTGGGTCTGGGCGGCGAGCAGGGCGACCAGGGCGGCGAGGGCCGGATCGACCGGCGCGTCTTGCAGCGTCGCCGGGTCGCCGTCCGCGATCAGATCGGTCTCCGCCGACTTGGCGTCCTGGCCCATCAACAGGGACGAGACCTGACCCTGGGCCTGGCCGAGGGCGGCCTTTAGCGCATCCGGGGTGGCGCCGCCGGCCGTCAGGGTCTTGACCGCCTGGGCGTCGGCGCCGCCCTGGCCGGCGAACAGCGCCGCGAGCAGGGCCTCGAAGCCGGCCATCGGCCCCGTGGCCGCCGTCTTGCCGAACAGGCCGGCGCCCTGCAGCGCGCCGGACGCGGCGGTCCCGGCCGAAGGCTGGGCGGTCTGGGCGGCGATGGTGAAACCTGCGGTCATGGCGTGCGGGTTGCGCGTCTCGAAGGGCGGCGCCTGCTGCGCCACAAAATGTCGAACCCTGCCGAGCAACCTCCGCGCCAAGTCTGAACCAGGCTCTATGTTGCGGAAAAAAATAGAGAAATCGCCCTGTTAAGAGGCTGGAAACCTTCGGCTTGCGGCGCTTTTTGCCGGGCGCCGAGGGGGCAGAGGGGCGTCCCTTGCCGCCCGGATCGGGGCGTCGGCGGGGCGAACTTGGCCGGCCGGCGCCCCCGGCTGCGCGAACTGGCGCCGCTCTTGCGCCCCTGATTTCGACGTCAGCCAGGCTCCGAAGGATCCGTGTTGATTTATTTGAACTTTTCTTGGCCCCTCGCGCGGGCGTTCAACATGATCCCGGCAGAAATGGCCGGGGTACGCGCAAGGCTTGCCGGGCGGAGGACTTGGGAATGTCGCTGAGTGTCGCCATGAAGACGGCCGCGTCGGGGCTGCTCGCCGCCCAGACCGGGCTGCGCGCGGTGTCCGACGACATCGCCAACGTCAACACCCCCGGCTACGTCCGCAAGCAGGTCGACCAGCGCCCGCTGGTGGTCGGCGGCCAGGGCATGGGCGTCGAGATCACCGGCATCAAGCGGGTGACCGACCAGTACCTGCAAGGCGCCTCGATCACGGCCGCCTCCGACGCCGCGCGCTGGAGCGCCACGTCGGAGTACCTGGATAACGCCCAGGGCCTGTTCGGCGACCCCTCCGGCGACAACTTCTTCTTCTCGCGGCTGGACAAGATCTGGTCGACCTTCGCGGCGGCCAGCAACGATCCCTCCTCAAGCCTGGCGCGCGGCCAGGCCCTGTCCTCGGTCGAGGACATGATCAATGAAGCCCAGCGGATCAACACCCAGATCACCTCGCTGGGGGATACGGTCGACGCCCAGGCCCAGACCGACATCACCCGCGTCAACGACCTGCTGAAGCAGATCAACACCCTCAACGCCGACATCAGCCGGGCGCGCCTGTCGCGGGCGGACTCCTCGGGCTCCGAGAACATCCAGAGCGGCCTGGTGGACGAACTCGCCGGGCTGATGAACATCCAGATCACCCAGCGCCCCAACGGCGGGGTGACGGTGCGGACCGAGGAAGGCTTCCAGCTGGCCGGGGACCAGGCCGCGACCCTGACCTATAACCGCACCGACGCCACCAAGGCCTATATCGCCATCGAGCCCCAAGGCGGCCTGGGCTCGGCCCAGCCCATCGCGGTGACCTCGGGCGAGCTGCGGGCGCTGATGGACCTGCGCGACGACAGCCTGCCGGGCCTGGCCGACCAACTGGGCGAGTTCATGAGCCGCGCCGCGGACCAGATGAACGCCATCTCCAACGCCTCCACCGCGGTCCCGGCGCCCAACAGCCTGACCGGCCGCGACACCGGCCTGGACATGACCACGGCGCTGGCCCACTTCACCGGCAAGACCACCATCGCCATCACCAACGCCGCGGGCGTCGTGCAGCGGAAGGTGGAGCTCGACTTCGACGCTCACACGCTCAGCGTTGATGGCGGCGCGGCCAGCGCCTTTGCGGATTCCAGCTTCGACACCGACGTCACCGCCGCGCTCGGCGGCCTGGGGACCGTCAGCTTCACCGGCGGCGCGCTGAAGATCACCGCCTCGCCAGCGACCAACGGCGTGGCGATCAATGAGGGCACATCGAAGAAGGCCGACCGGGCCTTCTCCCACTTCTTCGGCCTGAACGACATCGTCCGCTCCAACGGCGGGCCCACCAACTATGACACCGGCCTGACCACCACGGACGCCAACGGCTTCACCTCGGGCGACACCATCGCCTTCCGTCTGGCCCTGGGCGACGGCAAGCCGATCTTCGACGTCAGCGTGGCGGTGCCGAGCCCGGCTGGGGACATGCAGAACCTGCTGAACGCGCTGAACGCCAACGGGACCGGCGTGGGCCAGTACGGGGCCTTCAGCCTCGACAGCAATGGCAAGATGAAGTTCACCGCCAGCACGACCTACGAGGTCAGCCTGTCGGTGACCGCCGACCACACCCAGCGCGGCGCCGGCGGCCCGTCGATCTCGCGGCTGTTCGGTCTGTCCTCCTTCGAGCGGACCAGCCGGGCGAGCCGCCTGGAAGTCGATCCGGCCATGGTGTCGGACCCCACCAAGCTGCCGCTGGCCCAGCTCGACCTGACTGCGACGCCGCCGGCGGTCGCCATCCGGCCCGGCGACGGCCGCGGGGCGGCGGCCATGGCCAACGCCGGCGACATCCTGGGCCACTTCGACGCGGCCGGGACCCTGGGCGCCGTGAGGATGACCCTGTCGCGCTACGCCTCGGAGTTCGGGGGCGCGGTGGGCCGCCAGTCGGAAGCCGCGGCGACCAGCAAGGCCTCCGCCGAGTCGGTGGCCAATGAGGCCTCGTCCCGCCGCCAGGCGATCGAAGGCGTCAATATCGACGAGGAGCTCGTGCGCCTCACCACTTACCAACAGGCGTTCAACGCCTCGGCCCGGTTGATCACCGCCGCCAAGGATATGTTCGACGTCCTGACCAACATGGTCTGAACCCAGGAGCGATGAGATGAACCGCGTCTCGACGGGTGGGAACTATAGCGCCGTCCTGTCCAACATCATGGTGGCCCAGCAGCGTCAGATGGACGCCGGCGACCGGGTGGCGACCCAGAAGAACGGGTCGAACCTGAAGGACTATGCGCGCAACGCTGAGATCCTGACCTCCATGCAGTCGGTGGACTCCCGGCTGCAGGGCTACATGGACCAGAACGCCCGGCTGGCGGACAAGCTGACGACCCAGGACTTCGCCCTGAACCAGATCGCCGGCGCCGCCGACGCGGTGCGCCAGACCATCGCCGACGCCCTGGCCAGCGGCCGCGGGGATACGGTGATGCAGGACATCCAGGGCTTCTTCGCCAACGCCGTCGAAGGGCTGAACGCCCGCTACGGCGGCAAGTACCTGTTCTCCGGCGGCCAGATCGACACCGAGCCGGTGTCGGCCCAGGTGATGTCCGACCTCACCGCCGGCCCGGCGATCTCCAGCTTCTTCCACAATGACCAGTTCAAGGTGGAGGCCAAGATCGATGACTCCACCACGGTCAAGACCGGCCTGCTGGCGGAGGATCTGGGCACCGACCTGCTCAACGCCTTCAAGAACGTGCAGACCTTCCAGGAGGGCGTGGACGGGCCGTTCAGCGGTGTCCTGACCGACAATCAGAAGGCGTTCCTGGAAGGCCAGCTGGCCAGCTGGGACACCCTGCATTCGAACCTGGTCAACAACACCGCCCGCAACGGCATGGTTCAGACCCGCGTCGACAACGTGCAGAAGGACATCCTGAACCGCCAGACCAGCATCAAGGGCATGATCGGGGGTATCACCGACGCCGACATGACCAAGGCGGCCAGCGACCTGCAGCAGGCTCAGCTGGCGGTGCAGGCGGCGGCCCAGGTGTTCGTCACCCTGAAGGACACCTCGCTGCTGAGCGTTCTGCGCTAGAGTCGGAACTCGCCGCCCAGGCGGTCCACCAGACGCTCGCCGCTCCAGACCTCGACGGCGAAGCGATCGCCGCACAGGTCCGCCGCCGCCGTCAGGGCGGCCTGGTCGTCCGGGTACTCGCCCTCCTGCGCATCGCTGATGCGCTCCTGGGGGTTCAGGACATAGATGCGATAGCGGTTCACGCTGATTGCTCCGGGCCAGGCGCCGGGTCCGCCGAAACCTGGGAAGACCTTACCGCCGGGCTTGCCGCAGCGTCCATATGGTCAAGCTGAACTTCTCGTGACAGGCGAACTTGGCCGCGCCGACCTCGCAAACCGGGACCTGAGCCGCTACATAGCCGCCCATGAACGCGCTCTTCACCGACGCCGCCGTCGAAACCGCCCGGGCCGCCGTGGGGCTGCCCGCTGGCGCGCGGGTGGTCGCGGCCATGTCTGGCGGGGTGGATTCCACCGTCACCGCCGCCCTGCTGGCGCGGGCTGGCTATGACGTCGTGGGCGTCACCCTGCAGCTCTACGACCACGGGGCCGCGATCCAGAAGAAGGGCGCCTGCTGCGCCGGCCAGGATATCCACGACGCCCGTACCGCGGCCGACGCCATCGGCATTCCGCACTACGTCCTCGACTATGAGAGCCGCTTCAAGCAGCAGGTGATCGAGGACTTCGCCGACGCCTATCTGCGCGGCGAAACGCCGATCCCCTGCATCCGCTGCAATCAGACAGTGAAGTTCCGCGACCTGTTGGACGTGGCCCGCGACCTGGGCGCCCAGGCGATGGCGACCGGGCACTATGTGCGCCGCGAGGTGGGGCCCGCCGGCCCTGAGCTGCACCGCGCCGCCGACCCGGCCCGGGACCAGAGCTACTTCCTGTTCGCCACCACGGCCGAGCAGCTGGACTTCCTGCGCTTTCCGCTGGGCGGCATGCCCAAGCCGGAGGTGCGCCGCGCCGCCGCCGAGCTGGGCCTGGCCATCGCCGACAAGCCGGACAGCCAGGACATCTGCTTCGTGCCGGAGGGCCGCTACACCACCTTGATCGACCGGCTGCGCCCGCAAGGGGCTGTGGCCGGCGAGATCGTGCATCTGGATGGCCGGGTGCTGGGCCGCCACGAGGGCGTGACCCGCTACACCATCGGCCAGCGCCGGGGGCTGAACGTCGCCGTGGGCGACCCGCTGTTCGTGGTGCGCATCGACGCCGACCGCCGCCAGGTGATCGTCGGCCCGCGCGAGGCCCTGCTGACGCGAGCCTGCACCCTGAAGGAAACCAACTGGCTGGGCGAGACGCCGAGCCTGGAGGCCGCCGAGGGCCGGCCGGTTCTGGCCCGCGTGCGCTCGACCCGCGAGCCGGTTCCGGGCCGCATCGCCCTGATCGACGGCCAGGCCGCCGTGGCCTTCGATGTCGCGGAAGAAGGCGTGGCCCCCGGCCAGGCCTGCGTGCTCTACGCGCCGGAAGCGCCGAGCCGCGTGCTGGGCGGCGGCTTCATCGACAGGACGGTGCGGGTCGGGGACTAACCCAATCCGCTCATCCCGGCGAAGGCCGGGATCCAGGTGGCGTGCGCGTGTCTATCCTGGTCTGCGCCGAGGTCCGTCCGGCTGACGCTGGCGCTTCATGATCTGGTTCCCGGCATTCGCCGGGATGAGCGGATAAAGGGTTTCCGTTACGTCGCTTCTCCCCAAGCCGGCGGGAGGGGCCTATATCCCGGCCATGACCCAAGCCTCCGATCCCGTCGTCATCGCCGCCTACGCCCGCACGCCCATGGGCGGTTTCCAGGGCGTCCTGTCCTCCGTGAAGGCCACCGCCCTCGGCTCGGCCGCCGTCAAGGCGGCGGTGGAGCGGGCAGGGGTCGCGCCCGAGCTGGTGGAGCAGATCTTCATGGGCTGCGTCCTGCCTGCGGGCTTGGGCCAGGCGCCCGCGCGCCAGGCGGCCCTGGGCGCCGGCCTGCCGAAGTCGGTGGAGGCCACCACGGTCAACAAGATGTGCGGCTCGGGCATGCAGGCCGCGATCATGGCTCACGACGCCCTGGCGGCGGGCTCGGCCGACATCATCATCGCCGGCGGCATGGAGAGCATGTCGGGCGCGCCCTACCTCCTGCAGAAGCACCGGGCCGGCGCTCGCATCGGCCACGATACGGCCTATGACCACATGTACCTGGACGGGCTGGAGGACGCCTATGAGCCCGGCCGGCTGATGGGCGCCTTCGCCGAGGAGAGCGCGCGGGCCTACCAGTTCACCCGCGAGGCCATGGACGAGTTCGCCATTTCCAGCCTGGCCCGCGCCAAGGCGGCGGTGGAGAGCGGCGCCTTCGCCCGGGAGATCGTTCCGGTCGAGGTCGTCGGCCGCAAGGGGACTGAGACCGTCTCCACCGACGAGCAGCCGCTGAAGGCCGATCCGGCCAAGATCCCGACCCTGAAGCCCGCCTTCGCCAAGGACGGAACCATCACGGCCGCCAACGCCAGCTCGATCTCCGACGGCGCCGCGGCCCTGGTCCTGACGCGGGCCTCGGTGGCCGAGAAGCTGGGCCTGAACGTGGTCGCCCGGGTGGTGGCGCACGGCGCCCACGCCCATGAGCCCGGCCTGTTCACCACCGCGCCGGTGCCGGCGATGCAGAAGGCTCTGAAGAAGGCCGGTTGGAGCGTCGATGAGGTCGACCTGTTCGAGGTCAACGAGGCCTTCGCCGTGGTGGCCATGATCGCCGAGCGCGAACTGGGCATCGACCACGCCAAGCTGAACGTCAACGGCGGCGCCTGTGCGCTTGGCCACCCCATCGGCGCGTCCGGCGCGCGGGTGATCGCCACCCTGCTGGCGGCCCTCCAGGCCCGTGGGGGCAAGAAGGGCGTCGCCAGCCTGTGCATCGGCGGCGGCGAGGCGACGGCGATGGCGGTGGAGCTGGTTTAAAGCGCCTTGGTGTCATCCCGCATGGAGCGGCGCAGCCGCGGAAGTGCGGGACCCATAGACACCGAGCTTTCCGGAGCGCCCCGCGCGTCTGGGTCCCGGACAAGCGCTATGCGCTTTCCGGGATGACACATCGTGGTGCGGGCGACCGGAGGATGACGCGCGGTGGGGGTTAGAGAGTGCGCGCCACCGCCTCGAGCTGCTGGGCCACGACGCCCCAGCCGTCATGGAAGCCCATGGTCTCGTGCTGGGTCTTCTTTTCTACGGTGGGATGGCCGACGCGGGCCACGTAGAGGGTCTTGCCGTCGGCCTGGGGCTCAAAGGTGATGACGGCGGTCATCATGCTGTCCGGGTTAGGGACCCAGCCCTCGGCGTAGGCGTCGGTGAAGACCAGCTTCTTGCCCGGCTCGATCTCCAGATAGACGCCGCTGTTCGGGTGGGTCTCGCCGTCCGGGCCGTACATCATGATCTCGCTGCCGCCGCCGGGGCGCAGGTCCATGCGGGTGACCTCGGCCCGCCAGGGCTTGGGGCAGAACCATTCCGGATAGAGGGCCGGGGTGGTCCAGGCCTTGAACAGCTGGTCGGGCGTCGCCTCCATCAGGAAGGCGCTGACCAGTTCGCGGTCGTTGCGGGGGGCGATGTCGGCGGCGGTGGCCATGGGCGTCTCTCCTGGGCTTGTTCTGATCCTAGGACGCACCGCGTTGCGGCGTCCCGACAGCCGCCGGCTATTTCATCGCGTCCAGCAGGTTGATCTTCACCCCGCCGGGCAGCTGCATGTCGCCGCCCTTCATGTCGGCGGGGCAGGGACCCTGCCAGGCGGCGTCGATGGTCATCTTGCGCGTGCCGTTCATCTGCGGCGCGGCGGCGCCCACGGTCGAGCTCTCAGCCTGGATCTGGTAGTGGGCGTCGAAGTCCCCCTGGGCCACGCCCGAGGTGGTGGTCTTGCCGCCCGAGCCCATGTCGCAGACCGATGAGAACCGCCAGCCGCCGTCGGTGGTCTTGGAGGTGATGTTCTTCTCGCAGATGTCCTTGGTGGCCTGGGTCCCCCACCAGGACAGCTTCTCGTCCGTGGCCCCGTCCAGGCAGATGCGGCTGACCTGCACGAAGTCGCCGTTGGAGACCCGCTGCTCCCACAGGCCGGGCTTGCGCTTGGGCGGGGTCTGGGACGGCACGAAGGCCGGCTTGGCCTCAGGCGGCGCGGCGGCCGGCGCCTTCTCGGCTTCCTTGGAACAGGCGGCCAGGGCCAGGAGGGCGATGGCGGAGAGGGCGAGACGGCGGGCCATGGGCGAACTCCTGACTGACAGGCTGCGGAGGCTAGCGGGGATCGCAATCGGCGGCGAGTTGCTTATGTTTCATCCATGACCCAACCGCTCAAAGACACCGGCGCCCGCTACGAGATGGTCGAACAGGGCCAGACCTCCTGGGCCGATTATCGTCGCGATGGCGCCAGGCTGATCATCGATCATGTGGAGGCACCGCTCGCCCTGCGAGGAACCGGGGCGTCCGGCCGGCTGATGGCGGCGCTCGCCGCCGACGCCCGCGACAAGGGGCTGAAGATCGTCCCGATCTGCGGCTATGCGGCGGCTTGGCTGCGCAAGAGCCATGAGTTCCGCGACCTGCTGGCTTAGGGGAGCGGTCCCTGCGGCCTTAGCCCGCATCGTCGACTCGCGCTGGCCAGTTGTAGTCACGCCCTTGACCCTTTGGCGGAGACTGCGATGACCCCTCGCTTCGGTGTGGTGGCGGGCCTGGACGTCGAGGCCGCGCCCGATGCGGACCTGACCGAGCTGCTGGCCGGGCGGACGGAGTTCGCCAGCGCCCGCATCGCCGGGTATCGCCGCCGACGGCGGCTGGCCCAGTTCGTCTCCAACCTGCTGAGAAGCTTCGGCTGCGCGGCCCTGGCCGTGGGCGCGGTGCTGCCGGCCCTGCGCGAGGCGGTTCCGGGCCTGGCCGGCCTGCCCCTCGGCGGCTTCGCCTTCGGCTATGTGCTGCTAGGCCTGGGCGCCGCGGCGCTGGCCGCCGACCGGGTGTTCGGGATCGGCCGCGCCGTCCCGCGCCTGCAGGCCGCCGAACTCGGCATCGCCGGAGAGCTCGACCTGTTCCACGCCGACTGGGCAGCCTATGCCGACGTTCCCGTGGCGGAGCGGCGGCGTCGCCGGCTGGAGCTGGCGCGAGCGTTCACGGCCGAGGTGAACCGGCTGGTGCGACGCGAGGCCGAGCGGGCGCAGGAGATGGCGGGGTAGGGCCTACCGCCGCCCCTTCCGGAACCGCTCCGCGCTCTCGGCCCTGGCCTCCGCACGCGCCTTCTTGACCACGGTCTTGTCCGCCGCTTCGCCATCCCCTGAGAGGGCGTCGTTGGCGAATTCCAGGTCCATGAGTTTCAGGCGCTTGATCTCGTCGCGCAGGCGGGCGGCGGTTTCGAATTCCAGGTCGGCGGCGGCCTGGCGCATGCGGGCTTCGAGGTCGCGCAGGGTGGCCTTGAAGTTGTCGCCGACGAAGGCCTGCTGGCCGCCGGGTTCGGCGACGCCGGCCGGGACGGTGACGCGGTCCTTCTCGTAAGGGCTCGCCAGGATCTCCTTGATCTGGCTCTTCACGCTCTCTGGCGTGATGCCGTGTTCGAGGTTGTAGGCCTGCTGCTTCTCGCGCCGGCGCTTGGTCTCGGCCATGGCGCGTTCCATGGAGCCGGTGATGGTGTCGGCGTAGAGGATGACGCGGCCGTCGACGTTGCGCGCCGCGCGGCCGATGGTCTGGATCAGGCTGGTCTCGGAGCGCAGGAAGCCCTCCTTGTCCGCGTCCAGGATGGCGACCAGGCCGCACTCGGGGATGTCCAGGCCCTCGCGCAGCAGGTTGATGCCGATCAGGGCGTCGAAGGCGCCCAGGCGCAGGTCGCGGATGATCTCGATGCGCTCCAGGGTGTCGACGTCTGAGTGCATGTAGCGGACCCGCAGGCCCTGCTCGTGCATGTACTCGGTCAGGTCCTCGGCCATCTTCTTGGTGAGCACGGTGATCAGGGAGCGATAGCCCTTGGCCGTGGTCTGGCGGACCTGGTCGATGACGTCGTCCACCTGGCTGAAGCCGTCGGCGTGGACGGGCTTCACCTCCACCGGCGGGTCGATCAGCCCGGTGGGGCGGATGACCTGCTCGGCGAAGACGCCACCGGCCTTCTCCATCTCCCAGGCGCCGGGCGTGGCCGAGACGTGGATGGTGGCCGGCCGCATGGCCTCCCACTCCTCGAACTTCAGCGGGCGGTTGTCGATGGCCGAGGGCAGGCGGAAGCCGTACTCCGCCAGGGTGAACTTGCGGCGGTAGTCGCCCCGGTACATGCCGCCGATCTGGCCGATGGTCTGGTGGCTCTCGTCCACGAACAGCAGGGCGTTCTCGGGGATGTATTCGAAGAACGTCGGCGGCGGCTCGCCGGCCCGGCGGCCGGTGAGGTAGCGGCTGTAGTTCTCGATGCCGGCGCAGGAGCCGGTAGCCTGGATCATTTCCAGGTCGAAGGTGGTGCGCTGCTCCAGGCGCTGGGCTTCCAGCAGCTTGCCGTTGGCCACCAGCCAGTCCAGGCGCTCCTTGAGCTCGGCCTTGATCTGGATGGTCGCCTGGTTGAGCGTCGGGCGCGGGGTCACATAGTGGCTGTTGGCGTAGATCTTGATCCCCTCGAGGTCCGAGGTCTTGCGGCCGGTCAGGGGATCGAACTCGGTGATCGATTCCACCTCGTCGCCGAACAGGGACAGGCGCCAGGCGCGGTCCTCGTAGTGGGCGGGGAAGATCTCGATGGTGTCGCCGCGGCGGCGGAAGGTCCCGCGCTCGAAGGCCTGGTCGTTGCGCTTGTATTGCTGGGCCACCAGGTCGGCCATCAGCTTCTTCTCGTCGATGCGGTCGCCGACGTTCAGGGTGAAGGTCATGGCCGTATAGGTCTCGACCGACCCGATGCCGTAGATGCAGGACACCGAGGCCACGACGATGACGTCGTCGCGCTCCAGGATCGCGCGGGTGGCCGAGTGGCGCATCCGGTCGATCTGCTCGTTAATCGAGGAGTCCTTCTCGATGTAGGTGTCGGTCCGCGGCACGTAGGCCTCGGGCTGGTAGTAGTCGTAGTAGGAGACGAAGAACTCGACCGCGTTCTCCGGGAAGAAGCTCTTGAACTCGGAATAGAGCTGGGCGGCGAGGGTCTTGTTGGGGGCCAGGATGAGGGCCGGGCGCTGGGTCTGCTCGATGACCTTGGCCATGGTGAAGGTCTTGCCCGAGCCGGTGACGCCCAGCAGCACCTGGTCATGCTCGCGGCCCTCCAGGCCGGCCACCAGTTCGGAAATGGCCTGGGGCTGGTCGCCGGCCGGCTCATAGGCGCTGACCAGCTTAAAGCGGCGGCCGCCCTCGGACTTCTGCGGTCGCGCCGGGCGGTGCGGCGTCCACATCATCGGCAGGGCGGATTCGGCGTAGTCGAAGGCCTGGGGCGCTTCGCCGACGCCGGGAGCGGGAGATCGGGGCATGGGGCGAACCTAGAGCATTTTCCGACAAGTGGGAACCGGTTGTCGGGTCGAAAAATGCTCTAACCTTTTGAATTAGAGCCCTTTTTATCCGATATGACGGATTCCGTCATATCGGAAAGGGCTCTGCGAGCGATGGAGGCCTGTTTCTAGGGGCGCCCGGTGTCAGGATCTGGCAGCAGGCGGCTGGCTACTTCTTCTTCGCCGGTTTCAGCGGCTTGGCGGTCTTGATGGCCGCGGCGAGCTCGTCGAGGGAGGCCTCGCCGACGTGGGGTTCGCCATTGATGTAGAAGGTCGGGGTGCCCTGGACGCCGCGATCAACGGCGGCCTTCAGGCGGCCCTCGAGGGCTGTGAGCTGAGCCGGGTCCTTGAGGCAGGCCCTGACCTCGTCCTCAGTCAGGCCGCCTGCCTTGCCGGCCGCCATCAGCGCGCCGCGCACGTCGCGGGTGTCAAACATCTGGGCCTGGCTGCGGAAGAAGGTGTCCACGACCTTGAAGTAGCCGTCCGGACCGGCGCAGCGGGCCACGAACCACCCGGCGGCGGCGACGTTCTCCGGCGGCGTGACGTACTCGTGCAGGACGTAGCGGACCTTGCCGGTATCGATGAAGGCCTTCTTGAACTCAGGAAAGACCTCGTTGTTGAAGGTCGCGCAGTGGCTGCAGCTCATCGAGGCGTACTCCTCGACCAGCACCTTGGCCTTGGGATTTCCCATGGACACGCCACCGGCGGGCAGGGTCGGCGCCGGCTTGGGCGCGGCGTCGGCAGCGGTGATGGAAAAGGCGAGGACGGCGAGGGCGTAGAGCAGGGGGCGCAAGGGCGGCTTCCTGTGATGGGGAGGCTTCTCCCGTCGCGCTCCAGCCGCCGCCTGTCAATCCGGACGGCGTCAGAACAGGCCGTGTGGCCCCAGGACGATCAGGCCGATCACTGTGGCCAGCACGCCGATGGCCAGGATGACGTGACCCACGGCTCTCCCCCGACTCGTTTGCAAGTCCGGCGAATCTAGCGAGCGTCGTGGGTCAGACATGACGCAACTGGACTAGAGCCGGGAGGGGCCGTGGGTCTGGCCGGGAGATCAGCGCGGATCGTCTGCCGCCTTGCTCACCGCCGTGCCGACGGCGGCGCCGGCGACGGCGCCCACGGGGCCGCCCAGGACGGCGCCGGTGGCCGCGCCTGTGGCGGCGCGCTGTTCGGTGTTGTGACCGCAGGCGGCCAGCATCAGGGCCAGGCCAGCGGCGGTCATCAGACCCAGGGTCTTGCGCATGGGTAAGTCTCCTCAGGTGGAAAGCGTCGCCCTTCCAAACGAGGCTGGCCTCCGCCGGTTCCCGCGGGGGCTGCGGCGATTCATCCACAGCAAATTGCGGGCAGCCACCCAGTCTGGGCTTGCGAATCCGGCGCGCTTTGTTCATAAGCCCGGCACCTTCGCTGTGGTCTGCCTTTCCACGTGTATTGGGCAGACCCGTCTTCGACCGCCGCCAGCAAGAGCAGGGGCCGTCGCTGACAACGATGTCTGGGGGCGCGAACGCCCTCGCCACACGGGATTCTCACCTTTGCCTTCCACTCCCCAGACGCGCGCCGAATGGCGTGCGCTGACCAGCGCCGCTTTGATCGGTTCAGGCATCGGCCTGGGCCTCGGAGCGGCCTATCTGGCCGGCGGGATGGCTCGGGCCGCGACGGACCACGCGCGCGCCGCCCGGATCGCCGAAGCCGCCGCCGGCGGTTTTTCCGAAGCTGTTCTCCTGCGCGAAGCCGCCGCCATGGACCCGGGTGTCCTGCGGATCGCCCGCGCCCATGATCCTTTCACCGTCGCCGGCGCCGCCGAGCGCGACCGCCAGACGGCCATCCTGGCCGCGCGCCTTGAGCAGCGCACGCCCCAGGACCGCCCGGTGGAGTCCGGCCTGCTGCTGCGGGCCGCATTCAATTCGACCTACATGCCGGCCGCCGCGCCCTTCCGTCTGGCGGGCGCGCTGGAGACCTCTCGTGAGCTCGAGTGCCTGACCCAGGCGGTCTATTTCGAGGCCCGGGGCGAAGGCGCCGCCGGCCAGGCCGCCGTGGCCCAGGTGGTGCTGAACCGCGTGCGCTCCCCGGCCTTCCCGAAGACCGTCTGCGGCGTGGTGTTCCAGGGCGCGGCCCGGAACCAGGGCTGCCAGTTCAGCTTCGCCTGCGACGGCTCCATGCGTCAGCGCAAGGACTGGATCGCCTGGAACCGCGCCGAGCGCGTCGCGGCCCGCGCCCTGTCGGGCGGGGTGGCGTCGTCGGTTGGCAATGCGACCCACTTCCACACGATCAATGTCCAGCCGCAGTGGGGGCCGCACCTGTTGAAGGTCGCCCAGGTCGGCCTGCACGTCTTCTATCGCTTCGGCCGCGGTACGGCGCCGACGACCCTGCTGGCCGAGACCGCGCCCGAGCGGGCCACCCAGCCGGTCTATGGCCCGCTGCCGCCCGCCGCGCCGACCGCCCCGTCCGACTACCGCCTGGCCTCGGCCGTGATCACTGAGGCCCCGGTCAATGCGCCGGTCGGCCTGGGTGGTCCGCTGCAGGCGGGTCCGGAGCCGGCCTCGGCGCCGGTGGAGGCCAAGGCCCAGCCGGCGCGTCCCGGCGAGGCGCCGAAGGCCAAGCTGACCCCGGCCTCGGCGCCGAAGATCGGCGAAGCCCCCGTCAGGACGACTGTCGCATCTGCTTCCGAATGAGGTTGGGGAAGAAGCGGGTCATGAAGCGGACCTGCTTGCCCTTGTCGCCGACGATGTATTCCAGGTCCTTGCCCAGGCTGGCGTCCCAGATCACCTGGGCGGCGTCCTCGACCGTATAGACCACGTGGCTGCCGTCCTTCACGGCGTCGCGGATGGTGCGGTTGGACTGGGCGGCGCCAGCGTCCAGGATCGGGGTCTCCACGAACCAGGGCATGACCGTGGCCACGCCGACCCCGAAGCGGGCGAATTCGGCGTCGAGCGCCTGGGACAGGCCGCGCACAGCGAACTTGGTGGCCGCATAGACGCTCATCTGCGGTGAGCCGAACAGGCCGGCGCAGGAGGCGATGTTGATCAGCCGCGCGCCCGGCGTCGCCTTCAAGAGCTCCAGCGCCGCGCGGGCGCCGTGGACCACGCCCTTCACATTGATATCGATCTGCAGGTCGACATCGGCCTCGGACTGCTCCTCCAGGAAGCCGAAGCGGGCGATGCCGGCGTTATTGACCAGGAGGTTCAGCTTGCCGTCGGTCAGCTTGGCGAAGCCGGCCAGGGCCTTGTCCCACTGCTGACGGTCGCGGACGTCCAGGCTGAAGGTCGCGCCATTGTCGGCTCCGATAGCTTCCAGCGCAGCCGCCAGGCCCTTGGTGTCGATGTCAGACAGGCCGACGAAGAAGCCTTCGCGAGCGAAGCGCTTGGCCGCCGCCAGTCCGATGCCGCTGGCCGCGCCCGTGATGAAGACGCTTTTCCGTCCGTTCGCCTTGGCCGCTGCCGCCATCTCAGATCCTCCGCCTTGCCGACGCCGTGTTCCCGGCCTTTGCTGAGCTCAGATCGAACAGAGTGACGGACCGTCAGGTCAAGGACGCAGATGAGCAACCCGCAAATCCCCGACCGCCACGCCGAACTGGCCCAGCAGCTGCTGGCCTGCGGCTATGACCAGCTTAGTCCGGTGCAGAAGAGCGTCATCGACCTGATCGCCACAGAGGCGCCCAGCGCTGTGGACCCCACCCTGCGCAAGGACGACCGCACCTACTGGGAGCGGCTGGCGGATCGGGTGGCGGAGATCGGCGGGTCGTGGAACTTCATCTTCGGGTTCGGCGCCGCCCTGGGGCTCTGGATCCTGTGGAATGTGGCGACGCGCGGGTTTGGGCTGTCCTTCGACCCCTATCCCTTCATCTTCCTGAACCTGATGCTGTCGATGCTGGCCGCGGTGCAGGCGCCGGTGATCATGATGAGCCAGAACCGCCAGGCCCAGCGCGACCGCGCCAACGCTGAGCACGACTATGTGGTGAACCTGCGGGCCGAACTGGAGATCATGCACCTGCACGACAAGGTCGACGCCATGCGCGACCGCCAGATGATGGAGATGCTGCAGCGGCAGGAAGAGACCCTGTCCCTGCTGCGCGAGCAGGTGGCCAAGCTTACGGCGCAGAGCGGGCGGAGCGCCTGAGCGCCTGGGGCGGTTGGCCGAAGGCGCGCAGGAAGGCCCGCCGCATCCGTTCCGGGTCGCCGAAGCCCACCGCCAGGGCGATCTGATCGATAGCCTCGCCCGTGCCTTCCACCCGCTCGCGGGCGGTCTCAAGGCGCAGGCGCTCCACCGCCTTGGCCGGGGTCATGCCGGTCTCGGCGGCGAAGGTGCGGGCGAAGTTGCGTGGGCTCATGGCCGCCTGGGCGGCGAGTTGGTCCACGCTCAGAGGTTCGGCCAGGTGGGCGCGCATCCAGTCGAGCAGGGTGGCGAAGCGGCCACCGTGGCCGCCCATCTCGATGAGGGCCGAGAACTGCGACTGGCCGCCCGGGCGGCGGTGATAGACGACCAGCTGCTGGGCGGTGCGCCGGGCGATGTCCTCGCCCAGGTCGTCAGCGATCAGGGCCAGGGCCAGGTCGATGCCGGCCGTTATCCCGGCCGAGGTCCAGACAGCGCCGTCGCGGACGAAGATCCGGTCAGGCTCCAGCCGCACCTGCGGATAGCGCTTGGCGAAGTCCTGGGTGCGTTCCCAGTGGGTGGTGGCGCGCCGCCCATCGAGCAGGCCGGCCTCGGCCAGGATGTAGGCGCCTGAACAGACGCTGGTGGTTCGGCGCGGACCAAGGCCCTGGAGCCAGGTGATCAGTTGGGGGTGCAGGGCGGCGGGCCGGGTGCCTTCGCCTCCGGCCACCACCACGGTGTCAAGCGCCTCGGGCAGGGCCTCGGCCGCCATCTGGGCGCCGCCGGAACTGCGCACCAGGCCGGGCGCGGCCGAGATCACCGAGATGGCGTAGGCGCCGGGGACATAGCGTCCGGCGATCTCGAACGCAGCCAGCGGGCCAGTCGCGTCCAGGATCTGGAAGTCGGGGAAGATCACAAAGCCGATCTGGCGCGGCATGGCGGAATCCGAGGGATCAATGTCATTTCCGCCAGACCCTAGGCCGGTCATGTTGCAGGCGTCAAATCGAGGAGACGCCCCATGGCCGCGATCGAAATCGTCATTCCGCTCTATCCGGATGTCACCCATCTGGACTTCACCGGCCCGCACCAGGTGCTGTCGCGCATTCCCGGCGCCCGGGTGACCGTGGCCTCGATGGGAGGGCAGGACATCTCCGCCGAGGGCCTGGTGTTCAGTCAGCTGGCCGACCTGGCCAAGGTCGAGCGCTGTGACGTGATTTGCGTGCCCGGCGGGTTCGGAACCACGGCCGCCATGCTGGACGAGGCCTACATGGCCGAGGTCACCCGGCTGGCGACGGGGGCCAAGTACCTGACCAGCGTCTGCACCGGCTCGCTGATCCTGGCCGCCACCGGCCTGATCCGGGGCCGTCGCGCCGCCTGCCACTGGGCCTGGCGCGAGCTGCTGGAGCCGTTCGGGGTCGTCGTCGACGACAGCCGCGTGGCCCGCGATGGCAACCTGATCACCGGCGGTGGGGTGACCGCGGGGCTGGACTTCGCCTTCACCATGGTGGCTGAGCTGGCCGGCGAGGCGCACGCCCAATCGGTGCAGCTCGGGCTGGAATACTCCCCGGCGCCGCCGTTCAACGCCGGTCGCCCGGAGACGGCGCCGCCCGAGATCCTGGCCACCGTCCGCCAACTCATGGACACCCGGATCGCCGGCCGCATCGAGGCGGCCCGGGCCGCGGCTGCGCGCCTGGAGGCCTCGGCATGATCCGTCGCCTGATCTGTGCGCTGGGCCTGGTCCTGGCGGCCAGCGCGGCCGAGGCCCGGCCCAGCGTCGCGATCCTGGCCGATCCCAAGGGGGTGGAGACCACGGACCTGCTCGCGCCCTACGCCATCCTGGCGGAGTCCGGGGCGGTGGAGGTCACGGTGGTGTCCTCAAGCCTGGAGCCGGCGCCCCTGATGCCCGGGGTGGCGCGGGTGCAGCCCCAGGCGACCTGGGCGAGCTATGATCGCGCCCATCCCGGTGGGCCGGACATGGTCATCGTGCCCTTCCTGATGTCCAAGGACCCGCAGCGCGCCGCCTGGCTGCGGGACAAGGCGCGGCAGGGCGCCCGGATCGTCTCGATCTGCGACGGCGCCCTGATCCTGGCCGACGCGGGGCTGCTGGACGGCCGTCAGGCCACGGCCCACTGGGCCAGCCGGGGCCAGAGGCTGCGGCGCTATCCGCAGGTCACCTGGCGGACGGACGCCCGCTGGGTCACCGACGGGCCGATCACCACCACCGCCGGGGTCAGCGCCTCGGTCCCCGCCGCCCTTCACCTGCTGCGAGAGCTGGCCGGGGAGGGGGCTATGGCGTCCACCGCCGCGCGGCTGGGCCTGGCCGTCGAGGGACCGCGCCACGACGCCGGCCGGTATCGATTTGACCGCCCCGCCGTGACGGTGGGGCTGGCCAACCTGCTCACGCCCTGGCGGCGGCAGACGATCGCCATCCCCCTGACGCCGGGTTTCGACGACCTGGCGGCCGGGTTCGAACTGGACGCCTGGTCGCGCACCTTCAGATCCAAGGCCTACGCTGTCACGCCGGCCGGGGGTGTGGTCTCCCGACACGGGCTGAGGATCCTGGGCCGCGAGCGAGCGCCGGCCAGCGCGCGGCAGGTTAAGCTGGAGGCCAACGACCTGCCCACGGTGTTCGCCGAGATCGGCCGGGCCTATGGCGCACCCACCGCCCGGCTGGTGGCGCTGCAGCTCGAACACCCGGCGGGGGTCTCGCAGCCCTAGGTGGAAGCCCGATCCGGGTGACTTCCCGCCCCTGGACCTGGCCTCGTGGCCAGTGAGTTGCGGCTTTGGCCTTCGACTGAAGTCGAGGGAAAGTCGCCATGACGTCCACTACGGGAATCTCGGGTCCAAATGGGACAGTCCCCGCCGCGCGGGCCAGTTCCCGAAGCGTGGTCCTGGATGGTCTGCGCTTCCTGGCGGCGGGGCTGATCGTGCTCTATCACTACCAGAGCGAGGGGCCGTGGCCGCTGGACCGGCTCAGTCCGGTCTTTCTGCGCGGCTACCTGGCCACCGACTTCTTCCTGATCCTGTCGGGCTATGTCCTGGGCCGGGCCTATGGCCGCAAGATCGCGGGCGGGACGGTGAGCGACGAACGGTTCCTGTTGCTGCGGGTCATGCGGGTCTGGCCCGCGCACCTGGTGATGCTGGCGGCCTTCGCCGTGGTGATCGCGCTTGGCGTCGCGCTCGGCGCGCCGCCGGCCCATCCGGACCAGTACCAATGGAGCGATCTGCCCAGCCAGGCCCTGCTGATCCACGCCTGGGGGCTGCACACCGGCTCGGGCTGGAACCTGCCGACCTGGTCGCTCTCGGCCCTGGTGATCTGCTACGCGGCCTTCCCGACCCTGTGGCGCAAGCTCAACCGCGTCGGCGCCAGCCTGCTGCTCTTCATCGGCGGCCTGGCGGCCGTCTGGGCGGCGGACCTGGTCAGCCGGACGCTCTATCACCACGCCCTGTTCGACCTGCCGTTCAATCTGGGCGTCCTGCGCGCCCTGCCGCTGTTCGTGTTCGGCGCCTGTATCGCCCGGGCCGGGGAGCTCGATTGGCCCCCCAGCCGGTGGGCGGTGTGGCTGGCGGTGGCCTCGGGCCTGCTGGTCACCGTGCTGCAGGGCTTCGGGCGCTTCGATCTGATGAGCGTCGCGCTACTGGGCCTGCTGGTGGGCGCGGGCGGGGCGGTGCGGACCTCGCGCGGTCAGCAGGTCGCGGCCAAGGCGGGCCAGATCTCTTTCGCCCTCTACATCACCCACATCTTCGTCGCGATGATCTGGTTCCACGCCACGCGGATGATCGTGGCGCGCTTCGCCCCGCCGGAGTGGCTGCAGTGGGTGATGTGGGGCCTGGCCCTGCCGGCGGCGATCGCGACCGCCATCGCCTTCGAGCGGCTGGTGGACCAGCCGCTGCAGAAGGCGGTCGGCCGCCTGATCAGCTGGCGTCCAGCCCGATATCGAGAACTGGCGCGGAGTGAGTGAGGGCGCCCACGCTGATCACCTGGACCCCGGTCTCCGCGATGGCCCGCACGGTCGTCAGGTCGACGCCGCCTGAGGCCTCCAGGGTCACGCGCCCGGCGGTGACCGTCACCGCCTGACGCAGGTCAGCGAGGCTGAAGTTGTCGAGCATGATCACGTCGGGCCCGGCCTCCAGGGCCTCGGCCAGCTGGTCCAGGCCGTCGATCTCGACCTCGACCATGGTCAGGTGACCGGCGGCGGCGCGCGCCCGGCGGACGGCTTCGCCGACCCCGCCGCAGGCGGCGACGTGGTTGTCCTTGATCAGGATGGCGTCATCCAGGCCGAAGCGGTGGTTGACCCCGCCGCCGCAGCGCACGGCGTACTTCTCCAGGGCGCGCAGGCCCGGCGTGGTCTTGCGGGTGTCGACGATGCGCGCGCCCGTGCCCTCAACGGCGGCGACATAGGCCGCGGTCAGGGTGGCGACGCCGGACAGTCGGCCCAGCAGGTTGAGCGCGGTCCGCTCCGCCGACAGCAGGGCGCGGGCCTTGGCCGAGACCTTGGCCAGCACGGCGCCCGGCGTCACCGCCGCGCCGTCGGCGATGAGGGTCTCGAACCGGGCGGACGGGTCCATGGCCAGGACGGCCAGGCGCGCGCACGCCAGGCCCGCGACTACGCCCTGGCGGCGCACGCCGAAGGTGGCGTCCAGGCGGGCGTCGGCGTCGATGCAGGCCTGGGCGGTCAGGTCGCCGGCGCGGCCCAGGTCCTCGGCCAGGGCGGCGCGGACGATGGGCTCGATGAGCAGGTCGGGAAGCGGGGCGATCATGAGTTCGCGGTCAGCCCTTTCAGGAAGGCCTGGAGGATGATGTCGGCCCCCTCGCGCACCTCACGGGCGGCGGCGGCGCGGTCGGGGGCGGTGGCCATGCGCAGGGCGCCCTGGATGAAGGCGCCGAACAGCAGCTGGCTGAGGATCTTGGACTGGTGCGGCTTGACGAGGCCGGCGTCCACATAGTGCCGCATGGCGTTCTCGACCAGGCAGACCCCGACGGGCTCCATCATGGCGGTCCACTCGGCGAAGCCCATCACCGCCGGGCCGTCGATCAGCAGCAGGCGGTGGGCTTCCTCGGACTCGTAGGCGTCGAACAGTCGGCCGGCCCCGTTGGCCAGCAGGGCCAGCTTGGGCAGGTTCAGGCCGCGGCCGTTGCGGTCGACATGGCGGGCGACGTCGTCCATCACCGCCAGACAGGCGGCCTTGAACAGGTCGGCCTTATCCTTGAACTGGTAATAGACCGCGCCCTTGGTCAGGCCGGCGGCGGCGGCCACCTCATCGACCGAGACGTCGGCGTAGCCGTACTGAGCGAACAGGCGTCTGGCCTGGGCGATCAGGCGGTCGCGGTTGGAGCCATGGGCGGTGTCGAGAGCGGCTGAATTCATGCGGCTTGGGACGCAGGCGTCCCCTCTGGCAGGACAATGAAGGTGCGGCGTGGGGCGAGCGCCCCGGGATAGTCGGCGCGGAAGTGGCCACCACGGCTTTCCCGGCGGGCGAGAGCGGCCTCTGCGACCAGGCGGGCGGCGACCAGGGGCGCGGCGCGGCCATACTGGGCCTCAAGCGCCTCGATCTCGCCCAGCAAACGACCTAGGCCCGAAGCGTCGCGGATCACCCCGGCGTCCCGGCTCATAGCGGCGCGCAGGCCTTGCAGGGCTGCGTCCGGCAGATCTGGCGTCAGCAGGCGTCGGGCGGCGCGGACCGGGCCTGCGCCCTCGGCGGCGGCCTGGCCGGCGCGGGTTCCGAAGACGGCGGCCTCAAGCAGGGAGTTGGACGCCAGGCGATTGCCCCCGTGCACGCCCGTGGAGGCGCATTCCCCCGCCGCCCAGAGGCCGGGCAGGGTGGTCGCGCCCGCCGCGTCGGTGACGATCCCGCCCATGTGATAGTGGCAGGCCGGGGCGACCGGGATGGGCTGGACGCGCGGGTCGATCCCGCCGGACAGGCAAGCGGCGAAGACGGCCGGAAACTCGTGCGGGAAGTGCTCGCCCACGGCGGCGCGGGCGTCGAGAAAGGCTCCGCGGCCGGCGCTGATCTCGGCGTGGATGGCGCGGGCCACCACGTCGCGCGGGGCCAGTTCGGCGTCGGGGTGATAGCCGGCCATGAAGGCCTGGCCGGCGCCGTTGATCAGCCGGGCGCCTTCGCCGCGCAGGGCCTCGGTGGCCAGCGGCGCGGGATCGCGGCCGATGTCGATGGCCGTGGGGTGGAACTGGACGAACTCGGGGTCGCCGATCATCGCGCCGGCCAGGGCGGCCAGGGCCAGACCCTCGCCCTGCAGCTCGGCCGGAGTGGTGGTGACACCATAGAGGCCGCCGATCCCGCCGGTGGCCAGGATCACGGCCGGGGCGGTGATCTCGGTGAAGCGTCCGGCCTCCTGGACCACGACGCCGGCGACGCGGCCCTGGGCGCCCTGCAAGAGACCGCGCAGACGGGCGCCGGCGCGCACCGCCACGTGCGGGGAGGCCAGGGCGGCCGTAACCACGGCCTGCATGATCGCCTTGCCAGCCTGGTCGCCCTTCACGCGGGCGACGCGGGGACGGGAGTGGGCGGCCTCCAGGCTCTGGGCGAAGCCGCCGTCCGGCGTGCGGTCGAAGGGCGCGCCAAGCTCGGCCAGGTGGCGCACGGCGTCGGGACCTTCGCGGGCCAGCAGCTCCGCCATGGCCGGATCGACCAGGCCCGCGCCGGCGGCGAG
>NZ_JBHTLQ010000053.1:0-22313 GCF_042679085.1 Phenylobacterium conjunctum
ATGGCCTGCCCGCCGCGCGCTTTGACGAGGTCGCCGCCGACCAGGCCGGCGCGGTCACACCCGCGGGCGACCTGCGCCCCTTGCGGCGCCGGGTGGACGTCACCCTGGCGCTCTCGCCGCCGCGCTGAGGCCGCAAAAAGAAGAGGGCGGACCGAGGTCCGCCCAGGTGCGTCATCGAGAAAAAGGGGGTGCGGAGGCGGCAGACCAGCGTGTGCGCCGGTCACAAGTCGGGGGGGGCGTCGCCGCCTCCGCAAGACAAGAACGACCAAGCTGCCGGAGCGTTCCCGCCGCGAGCGAAAAAAGTGCGCAGAATTTTCGAGCGGCTAGTTCTGGTCGAGCTCGACGGTCGGCATGGCCTCAAACTCGGCCTTGGTGAGCGGGGTCGAGAACCCCTCCCCGTCAGCCGTAAGGCCGGCCACCGCCAGGCTGCGCACCCCGGCGGTGGGACGGCCCACCGGCCGCACCAGGACCTGGGCAGGGCGGCCATTGGCGCCCAGCACCACCTTGTCGATCTGGCCCAGCACCGCGCCCTTGGCGTCACGAACCGTGCGGCCCTCATAGGTCTGGGCCGCGGCTGCGCCGGCCGCAGGCGGCTGGGCGGCCGCCGGCGCGCTCAGGGCAAGGGCCGCGGCGAAGATGAGGATCGAAGGCTTCATGGTCATGGCCCTTTAGATGGGCGCTCCTGTGGGTCGGCGCAAAGGCTTAATCGGCGACTAAGGCGCGAGCGCGGCGGAACGCTGGCGCTTGGCGAGGCGTTTCAGGGATGCGGGCGAGGGGCTCGCCAGTCCACAGGAGCCATCCATGACGCCGTCCTTCGATGCCGCCTATGGCGCCGGGCTCGGGGCGAGCCGCAGTCCGCGCCGCCGCCGCGCCGCCGCCATCTTCGCTGTGCTGTCCATCGCCGCCGCCGGCGCCCTGATCGGCCGGCTCAGCCACGAGATCGATTCCCCGCGCATGGTGACCGGCGGACCGTTCGCCTATTTCCCCGGCTGATCCGCGAAGGATCGCCGTTTCAGGAGGCCGCTAGAGATGCCGACCTACATGAAGTTTCCCACCCGCGTCGTCAGCGCGACCCGCGCCCGCCAGGGCCGCATGGGGCGTCACATCCTCTGGGTGCTGCTGGTCTCGACCGCCCTGGCGGCCCTGGCCCTGTTCGGCGCCTGGACCCTTCATGCGCCGCAATGGGCGGGCACACGCGGGACGGAGCGGGCGTCGGCCGCCGAGGCGCGCAGTTTCGACACCGGCGCCCCGGTCGCCAAGCAGAAGAGCCCGGACGGCCGCTGACCCAGACGCCTTGCTGAAACGCCAACGGCCGCCCCGATCCCCGAGGCGGCCGTTGTCATTTAAGGAGGAGAGGCTGTGGCGGTCAGACCACCGACTGGCCCCGCACCGCGCGGATCACAAAGGTCGCCACCAGCACGACCAGGAACAGGGCGAACAGCACCTTGGCCACCGAGGCGGCGACCCCGGCCAGGCCCACGAACCCCAGGATGCCCGCCAGGACGGCGAGGATGGCGAAGGTGATGGACCAGCCGAGCATGCGGCGTCTCCTGATCTGGCCGGCCGCGCCCTCAGGCGGCGCGGCGGGTGTTGCGGGGGTGGAAGAACAGGGCCTGCCCGATCGCCGCCTTCACCGTCTCCGGCTGGAAAGGCTTGGTGATCAGGAAGGTGGGCTCAGGCCGCTCGCCGGTCAGCAGGCGCTCCGGGAAGGCGGTGATGAAGATCACCGGCACGTCGTTGCGGGCCAGGATGTCCTTGACCGCGTCGATGCCCGACGAGCCGTCGGCCAGCTGGATATCGGCCAGCACCAGGCCCGGCGTCTTGCGGGACACCGCATCCACCGCCTCGGTGCGGGTGGCCGCGATGTCGACCACGGTGTGGCCAAGCTCGGTCACCAGGGCCTCGATATCAGCGGCGATCACCGGCTCGTCCTCGATGATCAGGACGTCAGTGGCCAGTTCGGCGTCGATTTCAGCCTGGGCGGCGGCGATCAGCTGCTCCACCTGGGCGAAATCCACATCAAGGATCTGGGCGGCCTCGGACGGCGTGAAGCCTTCGAGTGCGGTGAGCAGGAAGGCCTGGCGGGAGCGCGGCGCGATGCGCATGAGGCGACGTCCGGCGTCGTCGACGCCAGAGCCGTCGTCGCCGCCGGCCTCAAGCCGTGCGCCGGTGGAGCACCAGATGGCGTGGAAGACCTGGTAGAGGGCCACGCGCGGGGTGAGGGCCGCATCCAGCGCCCGCTCGCCGGCCGCCAGGGCCTCAAGCGAGACGCGGACATATTGGTCGCCGGTGGTCTGGTCCCCGGTGAGCGCGCGGGCGTAGCGGCGCACATAGGGCAGATGCGGCGCCAGGCGAGCAAGTAGACTCAAAGGATTTCCCCTCCCGTTCGGACACGTCGCCGCGCCAGCGCGCACGCCGGCAGGCTTCACCATGGACTGGAAACGTACGCCTGGGGAACCGGTTCCCGAGATTCGGCGTTTTTGCGGGACTACAATACAAAAGGCGGGAACCAGAGCCTTAAGCGGGGCGTTGATGCGCGACGAGGATGAACCGAGGGGGCCGCCTCCGCCAAGCCGGAGCGCCATGCGCATGATCGACGAACCGCACAGAGAGCCGTCCAAGCGCGGCCCCGCCGCCATCGACGAGGCCCGCCTGCGCCAGCACGCGATTGGCGTGCGGCTGCGCCAGATGTTCGACGACGTGGTCAATGAGCCGGTCCCGGACGAATTCCTCGAGATCCTCCGCAAGCACGACCAGAAGCCCTCGGGGACCGAGTGATGGCGGCGGCTGAGCGGGGCCCCGCCGAAGATCTGGCGTTCAAGCGCGAGCTGGTCGGTCTGATTCCGCACCTGCGGGCCTTTGCGCGCACCCTGACCGGCGACCCCACCAGCGCCGACGACCTGGCGCAGGACGCCATGATGAAGGCCTGGGACGCCCGCGCCAGCTACCAGATGGGCACTAACATGAAGGCCTGGACCTTCATGATCCTGCGCAACCAGTTCTATTCCGAGAAGCGCCGGTCCTGGCGCCAGACCCAGCTTGACCAGGAAGCCGCCGAGCGGACCCTGGTGGCGGTGGACGATCCCGAGGCCCCCGTGGCCCTGGACGAACTTCGCCAGGGGCTGGGCATGCTGCCGCCGGAACAGCGCGAAGCCCTGATCCTGGTGGGCGCCGGCGGCTTCGCCTACGAGGAGGCCGCCGAGATCTGCGGCTGTGCGGTGGGGACCGTGAAGAGCCGGGTGAGCCGGGCTAGGCGCGCCCTGCACGCCATCCTTGAGGACGGCTCCTATGAGCGCGACGGCGCGCCGGCGGGGGATGCGATGCAGGCGATTCTCGCCGACGCGGAGCGCCTCAGCACGATTCGTTAGGCCAGCGCCTTGATCCAGCCGCCCTGGGGCTCGCTCTCCACCATCCGCGTCCGCCTGACCGCCGCCCTGGCCGCCGCCCTGCTGCCGGTGCTGATCCTGGGCGCGATCCAGTCCACCCTCGCTTTCCAGCGCGAGGGCCAGGTGCGGCGCGCCAGCCTGGCCGCCGCCGCCGAGCGCAGCGCGGCCTCGGCGCGGGCCAGGATGGAGGCCGCCGACATCCTGCTTCAGACCCTGGCGCCGGGCTCCATCGGCTTCCAATGCGCCCAGCGCCTGGCCCAGGTGACCGCCCGCATTCCCGGCTACGCCAACCTGATCCGCTTCGACAGCCGCGGCCGGGTGGCCTGCGCCGCCGCTGATGTGCCGATGGACCCCTATCGCGCCGCGCGGCCCTGGTTCCGCCGCATGGCCTCGGGCGAGAACCTGGTGGTCACCCGCGACGCCGGCGCGGCCTATGCGAAGTCCCCGGCCCTGCTGGCGGCGGTGCGCGCCGTGGGCCCCGACAAGCGGTTCGATGGCGGACTGGTGGCGGTGATCAGCCTGGCCAGCCTGGCCCCGCAGCTGTCGGACCCGGCCCTGCCCGTGGACGCCGAGGTCGCCCTGGCCGATTCCGGCGGCCGCTACATCAACGCCACCCAGGCCGAGGCCTTCCCCGCCCTGCCCCGCAACTGGCGCGACCAGGTCAAGGCCAAGGGCTCCTATGTCTGGAACGGGCGGGATGAGCAGGGCCGGCGACGGGTGTTCTCAGCCGCGCCCCTGGTGGGCGATGATCTCTATGTGGTGCTCTCGACGCGCACCCAGGACCTGTTCTCCTGGGCCTGGGTGAACCCGTTGTCGGGCCTGGCCTTCCCCTTGATGACCTTCGCCCTGTCCCTCTTGGCGGTGCTGGCGGCGACCGACCGGGTGGTGATCCGCTGGATCGCCTATCTGCAAAGGATCGCCGCCCTCTACGCCAGGGGCCGCCTTACGGTGCGGCCCGTCCAGGCAGAGCAGGCGCCGCTGGAGATCCGCGACCTGGCTGAGACCCTGGAGGATATGGCCGGCGCCATCGTCGCCCGCGACGGCGAGCTGCGCGAGAACCTGGCCCAGAAGGACGCGCTGATGCGCGAGATCCACCACCGGGTGAAGAACAACCTGCAGGTCATCACCAGCCTGCTGAACATGCAGCAGCGGGCCCTGGCCGACCCGGCCGCGCGGGCGGCCATGTCCGACACCCGCCAGCGGATCACCGCTCTGGCCCTGATTTATCGCGCCCTCTACCAGGGGCCGGACCTGAAGCAGGTGGACCTGCGGCCCTTCCTTGAGGAGCTGACCGCCCAGCTGATGGCCGGCGAGGCCTTGCAGGGCGCGGGCGTGGAGACCGAGCTGCACGTGGACGCCCTGGTCATTGACCCGGATCGTCTCGCCCCCCTGGCCCTGTTCGCGGTGGAGGCCATCACCAACGCGCAGAAGCACGCCTTCGCCGGCCGGGGCGGGCGGCTGATCGTGACCTTCAAGGTGCAGGCGCAGGAGGCCGTCCTGACCATCGGCGACAATGGCCAGGCGCCGGAGGAGGCCCTGGTGGCGTCGGGCGTCGGCCGCACCCTGATGAACGCCTTCGCCCGCCAGCTGCAGGGCCGAGCGGAGCTGGTGCGCAATCCGGAGGGCGGGGTCACCGCGCGGCTGGTCTTCCCGACCCCCGCACTCGATCCCCTGGGCGGCAAGGCTCAGTCCGGGGGGAACCAGGCCGCGGCTTGACCGTTGATCCGGCGTTCCATCAACACGCCCATGGAGACCATAGGTCCATGAAAAAGATCGCTCTCTTCGCCCTCGTCGCCTCGACCCTGGCCGTGGCCGCCTGCAACACCGTCTCCGGCGCCGGCCGCGACGTCCAGGCCGCCGGCAAGGCCGTCACCAGCACCGCCGAGGAGGTTAAGCACTAAGCTCCGCGACGTTCGGAGATCGGAAGCCCCGCCCTCACCGGCGGGGCTTTTCGCATTCAGTCGCCGCCGAACCAGGTGAAGCTGCGGGTCAGGCGCTGGCGCATGGCGCTGACCACGCCCTTGAGCACCGGCTCCTCGCCGCCGCCGGAGCGGACACGGGCCAGGGCCTTGGTGTCGATCTCGCCCTCGAACACCACCTCGCCCAGGATTTCGTCATGGCCCTTGAAGCTGATCTTGCCGCCGGTGAGCTCATAGCTGTCGGGCAGGACCCGGCGCACCGGTCCCTCCTCGCCCTGGCTGATGTCCACGAACTCCAGCATCACCGGCGCATAGGCGGGCGATACGCTCTGGCCGCGCTCGTAGGCGGCCAGTTCCTCCGCTGAGCCCACATGCAGGTTGCGCAGGCGGTAGCTGCCGAAGGTCACGTCGGTCTGGGGCATGTAGTAGCCGAACTGGTCCAGGCCGGCGGCGTGGCTGAAGCCCGTGGCGGGGGCAGGCGCGGACGGGGCCTCAACCGGGGCCGGCGCGGGCGCCGCGGGCTTTGGCGGGGGCGCCTGTTGCTCGGCCTTGCGCTGGCAGGCGGCCAGCAGGAGGACGAGGGCCAGGGATGTGACGAGAGCCTTGCGCATTGCAGCCTCCAAGCGGACCCGGAAGTTCTAGCCTGAACAGAGCCCCGCTGTCAGGCGGCGGCGCGATGGGCCGGGTTGCGGGCGAACAGGCCCGGACGCCCCGCCACCGGCTGGAACGCCTCGGAGACACCGGCGATGCTCTCGCCCTCGCCCAGCACCAGGAAGCCGTCCGGAGTCAGGGCCCGGGCCAGGTTCTCCAGCAGACGGGGCCGCATCTGCGGCGTCATGCCGGACAGCACATAGCGGCAGAAGATCACGTCGAACCGGCCATTGGTGTTCAGGTCGGCGATCAGGTTCACCCGGCGCCAGCGCACCATCTGGCGGATGCGGGGCGACAGCACCCACATCTCCTCGGACTTCTCAAAGTGGGCGACGAGCTTGCGGATCGGCAGGCCGCGCTGGACTTCGAACTGGGTGTAGAGCCCGCTCTGGGCCTTTTCGAGCGCACGCTCCGACAGGTCCGAGGCGAACAGCTCGACCTTGGTCTCGGGCAGGTCGGCGCGCAGGTCGGCGACGGACATCGCCAGGGAATAGATCTCCTGGCCCGAGCCGCAGGCCGCGCTCCAGATGCGGATCGGCTCGAGGCCGCGCAGCCGCGCCAGGGTGGGCAGGATCTCGGTCTCGAACTGCTGGAAAGGCTTGCGATCGCGATAGAAGGCGGTCTCGCCGGCGGCCAGGGCCTCAACGATCGCCCAGGCCAGGCGGTCGTCGCGCTTCAGCTTCAGGTCGCCCATCATGTCGTCGATAGAGTTGAAACCCTCGCGGCGGGCGACGGGGGCGAGCCGGCTCTCCAGGAAATAAGTCTTGTCCGGATCAACCAGCAATCCGGCGCGGGAGGCGCAGATCTGCGCCGCCAGTTCGCAATCCTCGCGCGTCATGCCAGCCCCACCTCGACCAGCTTGGAGGCGATGATGTCGCCGTCGAAGGGCTTCATGATGTACTCGTTGGCGCCGGCGGCCAGGGCCTCGCGGATGTGCTCCAGGTCGTTCTCGACGGTGCAGAAGACCACGGTGGGCTTGGCGCCGCCGGGTTCGCTGCGCAGGTGACGCAGAAACTCGATGCCGTTCATCACCGGCATGTTCCAGTCCAGCAGGATGGCGTCGGGCATGGCCGCGCGGCACCAGGCGAGCGCCTCCATCCCGTCGGACGCCTCGGCGATCTCGAAGCCGAGGTCCTCCAGGATGCGGCGGGCCACCTTGCGGATCACCCGGCTGTCATCGACCACCAGACAGGTCTTCAAGCACGCACCTCTTGCAAGAGGCCTGTTGTCTCGCGGCTTTGGTTAAGGACCCGTGGAAGCCGGACAAGTCTTAACAGAAAAAGTCGCATTCCAGGCGCTCCGCGCCGCGGGGTCAGCCCGCCGGCAGGCTCGCGGCGAAGGTGACCTTCTCCTCCGTCGCCTCGGCGAAGATCCGGCCGCCGGCGTCGTTCACGAACAGGTTCACATAGTAGGCCTGGACCCAGTGCCCATGCAGGCCCTCGCCCATGGGCTCGCCCTTCAGGCCGGCCAGGACTTCCGGACGCAGCCGGGCGCGGGGGCCGGTGGCCTCCACGGCGACGACCACCACGCCGTTCTCCTCAACCGCCTGGATGCGGGCGGTCCCGCCGGTGGGCAGGGCGGCGCCGGCCAGCTGAGCCAGGTTCAGCAGGGTGCGGGCGGTGGGCTTGTTCACCCCCTCCGGCGTCACCTGCCAGTCCATCTCGGCGCGCATGTGCTTGAACAGGCCGTCGGCCAGCTTGGCCAGTTCGCGGGTGTCGAAGGTGTCGGCGGTGGCCGAGGCGCCGAAGGCGACCCGGGTGAAGGCCAGGTGATCGGCGAGCTTGCGGGCCGAGGACGCGATCAGACCCATGGCCTCTTCGCGCATGTCCTGGGCGCTGGGATCATCCAGCAGGTCCAGGCCGGAGACGATGGCGCTCGCGGGGCTGATGAAGTCGTGACACATGCGCGCGGCGAGGTAGGCCGCGACCTCCGCGGTCCGCGGCGCAACGGTTTCAGCGGGGGAGGTTTCGTCGCTCATGGGCTCGGGACCTTGGCCTGATTTGGCGCTTTGGCAAACCGGGCGGCGGGGTTAGACCCCGGCCATGTCCGCCCCCGACCCCTTTCTGGAGCCTGGCGTCCTGGTGCGCCATCCCGGCCAGCCGGACTGGGGCCTGGGCCAGGTGCAGTCCGTGGCCGGCGCCAAGATCACGGTCAATTTCGAGGAGGCCGGCAAGCAGGTGATCGATTCCAAGGTGGTGCGACTGGTGTTCGCCGGAGATGATCCCCGAGAGGGCCGGGCATGAGCTATCCCGACGCCGGGCCGGTGCTGGCCGATATCTGCGAGGCCGCGGGGCGACTGGTCCTGCCGCTTTGGAGATCCGGCCTGACGGTCCACACCAAGTCGGACGAGAGCCCGGTGACCGAGGCCGACCGACGGGCCGAGCACCTGATCCTGGCCGAACTGGCCCGCGCCTTTCCGGACATCCACGTCGTCTCCGAGGAGCACGCCAGCGAGTACGGCGCGCCGGAGGCGGTGGGCGAGACCTTCTTCCTGGTCGATCCCATCGACGGCACCAAGGCCTTCGTGCGGGGCGATCCCAACTACACGGTCAATATCGGCCTGGTGTCCAAGGGCCGGGCTGTGGGCGGGGCGATCATGGCGCCTGTGACCGGCGAGACCTGGTTCACGCGCGGCGGCCGCGCCTTCAAGCGGGTGAACGGCGGGCCGGAAGTCGAGGTCCGCGCCCGGACCTGGCCCAAGGGCGCAGCGGTGGCCCTGATGAGCCACACCATGAAGCCAGAGACCATCGCCCGCTACGCCGAGGAATACGGGTTCGACCATCCGCAGCCGATGGATTCCTCCATCAAGCTCTGCCGGCTGGCCGAGGGCGCGGCGGACCTCTATCCGCGGCACGGGCCGACCATGGAGTGGGACATCTGCGCCGGCCAGGCGATCCTGGAGGCGGCCGGCGGCCGGATCGAGGCGCACGGTGGAGGCCCCTTCGCCTATGGCAAGGTGGCCGACGGGTTCCGCAATGGCTGGTTCATCGCCCGAGGGGCGGCCTGAAGATCAGGCCGCGCGGGCCGGGTTGTCCGCGTCCTGCGCCGGGGCCATGGCCGGCAGGGCGCCGGCGTCATGCGCCCGGGCCGACATCGGCGCGCCGCCGCCAGCGATTAGCACGCCGCAGAACCCGACCAGGAAGGCCAGGGCGGCGGCCCAGATGAAGGGCTTGATCAGGTCGTAGGCGGGGGAACTCGCGCGAGAGAACATGGTGGTCTTCCAGGTCCCAGTCTTCAACGGTCGGGTACGCTGACATTGGAACGATCAGATCGCTGCATGGTTGCGATCTGTCCCTTACCGAATCACATGATTCGCGCGACGGGCGAGGGCGCTTTTGGTCGCAGCACCCTGCCCCACGGTCCGCCGGTCTGGTCGACGCCCGGCCTCGCCGCCTGCAGAAGGCGCCCCAAGGGCAATTGGCGCCTACACGGACGGACGATTTCGGCCCATAAGGCCGGCGATATCCAAGGAGACCCGCCATGGCCCTCGACACCGCCGCCGACGCCAAGACCTTCGACTGGGAAGACCCCCTGGACCTCGCCGCGCGCCTGTCCGAGGACGAGCGCATGGTGTGGGATTCCGCCCGCGCCTACGCCCGCGAGAAGCTGCTGCCCCGGGTGGTCTCGGCCTTCGCCGAAGAGCGGTTTGACCGCGAGATCATGACCGAGATGGGCGCCCTGGGCTTTCTTGGGCCCACGCTTCCCGAAGAGTACGGCTGCGCCGGGGTGAACCACGTGGCCTATGGCCTGATCGCCCGCGAGATCGAAGCCATCGATTCCGGCTATCGCTCGGCGATGAGCGTGCAGTCCTCGCTGGTCATGTACCCGATCTACGCCTTCGGCTCCGAGGCCCAGAAGCGCAAGTATCTGCCCGGCATGGCCAGGGGCGAGATCATCGGCTGCTTCGGCCTGACCGAGTCCGACGGCGGCTCCGACCCGGCCTCGATGCGCACCGTGGCCCGCAAGGCGCCCGGCGGCTATGTGCTGAACGGCGCGAAGATGTGGATCACCAACGCGCCGATCTCCGACGTCGCCCTGGTCTGGGCCAAGCTCGACGGCGTGATCCGCGGCTTCCTGGTGGACCGCGGCTCGGAAGGCTTCGAGACCCCGAAGATCCTCAACAAGCTCTCGCTGCGCGCCTCGATCACCGGCGAGATCTCGCTGCAGGACGTCTTCGTCCCCGAAGACCAGATGCTGCCCAACGTGTCGGGCCTGCGCGGTCCGTTCTCGTGCCTGAACAAGGCCCGCTACGGCATCGCCTGGGGCGCCATGGGCGCGGCGGACTTCTGCCTGCACGCCAGCCGCGACTATGTCTCCAGCCGCAAGGTGTTCGGCAAGCCGCTGGCCGCGCGCCAGCTGATCCAGAAGAAGCTGGCCGACATGCAGACCGAGATCGCCCTGGGCTTCGAGGGCGCTTTGGCGCTCGGCCGGTTGATCGACCAGGGCGCCTGGGTGCCTGAGGCCATCAGCCTGATGAAGCGAAACAACTGCGGCAAGGCCCTGGCCATCGCCCGCGAGGCCCGCGACATCCACGGCGGCAACGGCATCTCCGGCGACTATCACGTGATGCGTCACGCCGCGAACCTGGAGACCGTGAACACCTATGAAGGCGCCCACGACGTCCACGCCCTGATCCTGGGCCGGGCCATCACCGGCGAGAACGCCTTCTAGGACGGGGTGAAGAGGGGGCGGCGCGCAACTCCCACGCTAAAGCGCCGCACCCCCAAACCTTGCGTTTACGCTTGCGCGTCTAGGGTCCGCCCCGAGCTTTGGGGGCACAGATGCAAGCCGCGCCGGAAACACCGACCGACGCTTCAACTACCGCGCAGTGGCTGTTCGAACACAGCCGCGAGCTGCTGTTCGTGCTTGGGCCAGACAACCGCTTCAAGCTGGTCAATCCGGCCTGGCTGCGCACCACCGGCTGGACCCAGGACGAGGTGATCGGCCGCCATGCGCGCCGCTTCCTGCACCCCGATGACATCACCGGCGTCGACGACCACATCACCCGCCTGACCCGCGACGGCATGAGCCAGCACATCTCGCGGGTGCTGATGAAGGACGGCTCCTGGCGCTGGTTCGAGGGCCGCGCCCAGCGGACCGAAGACGGGCACATGATCGGGGTTGTGCGCGACGCCACCGAGGAGCGGGCCGCCCGCGCCGAGCTGGAGGCCGCCCGCCAGACCCAGCTGATCCTGTCCGAGGCGGCGGGTATCGGGTCCTGGAGCTATGATCCCGACACCAAGCTGATCACCTGGTCCGACGATATCCGCGCCGTCACCGGTCACGGCAATGACGATGTCCGGACCGTCGAGCAGTTCCTGGCCATCCTGCATCCCGATGAGGTCGAGGATGTGCGGCGCCGGTTCGCCGAGGGCGCCCGCGAAGGCCGTCCCGGCGCCTTCGACCACCGGATGCGCAACAAGAACGGCCGCTGGTCGAACTGGCGCGTCACCTATCTGTGCGAGCTGCGGCCCAGCGGGGCCTTCACCCTGCGCGGCATTTCGCAGGACATCACCGAGCTGACCCGCGCCCATGAGACCGCGGTGCAGGCCGAGCGTCAGATCCGCGACGTGGTGGAGAGCGCGCCGGTGGCCGTGGCCATGTTTGATCTCGACCTTCGCTATGTGGTGGCCAGCGCCGCCTGGCGGGCGGCGTTCAGCCTGGAGGATCGAGCCTATCTGGGCCGCACCCTGCCCGAGGTGTTCCCGACCATTCCCGCCCGCCTGGTCCGCGCCCAGAAGCAGGCCCTGGCCGGCAAGGTGATGTCCAACCAGGAGGACCGGTTCACCGACAGCCAGGGCAACGCCCACTGGGTGCGCTGGGAGGCGCGGCCCTGGCGGGACGCCAACGGCAAGGTCCAGGGCATGTTGGCCTATGTGGACGACATCTCCGCCGTGGCCCAGGCCAAGCGGGAGGCCCAGGCCAATGCGCGGCGCCTGAAGCTGGCCCTGGGGGCCGCCGACGCCGGGGTCTATGAGATCGACCACGTCAACAAGACCTTCTGGTCCTCGCCGGAGTTCAAGCGGCTGATCGGCTCGCCCAGAACCTACGAGGACGCCCGGTCGCTGCGCTTCCCCTATTTCCATCCCGAAGACGATCCCGGCGTTCGCCAGGCCTTCCGCGACCTGCGCACCGGCAAGCGCCAGCCCAGCGACGCCTTTGAGGCGCGGGTGCGCACGCCGGGCGGTGAGTACCGCTGGGTGCGGGTGTTCCACCAGCTCAAGGTCGACCGCAACGGCGGCTGGGTGAAGGGCGTCGGCCTGATCCAGGACATCGACGACCTGAAGCGCCAGGAGCTGGCCCTGATCGAGGCCGAGCAGGCCGCCCAGGCGGCCGCCGAGGCCAAGGCCGCCTTCCTGGCCAATATGAGCCACGAGATCCGCACGCCGATGAACGGCGTCATGGGCGTGCTGCACCTCCTGAAGTCCGAAGCCCTGACCGACCAGGGCCGGCGGATGCTGGAGGAGGCCCTGTCCTGCGGCCCGATGCTGGCCGAGCTGCTGAACGACGTCATCGACTTCTCGAAGATCGAGGCCGGCCGGCTGGAGCTGGCGCCGGAGGCCATCGCCCCGGCTGATCTGGCCCAGGGCGTGGTCGAACTGTTGCGGCCCCAGGCCGAGGCCAAGGGGCTGGACCTGCGGCTCGAGGGCTTCGAGGGCGTGGGCTATGTCACCGCCGATCCGGTGCGCCTGCGCCAGGCCCTGTTCAACCTGGTCGGCAACGCCGTGAAGTTCACCCCCACCGGCCATGTGCTGGTGCGGGCCCTGCCGGGCGAGGATCGCCTGCGCATCGAGGTCGAGGACACCGGGGTCGGCATCCCGGCCGACGCCCAGGACCGCATCTTCCAGCGCTTCGACCAGGGCGACGCCTCCACCACCCGCCGCTTCGGGGGCTCGGGCCTGGGTCTGGCCATCACCCGCCGGCTGGCCGAGATGATGGGCGGCGAGGTCGGCTTCAGCTCGGTGGAGGGCCAAGGCTCGACCTTCTGGCTGGAGGTCTCAGCCCCGCCGACGGCCGCCCCGGCCCAGGCGCCGGCCGTCGAGGGCGATATCCTGCAGGGCCTGCGGATCCTGGTGGTCGAGGACAACCCGACCAACCGGATGATCGCCACCAAGCTGCTGGAGAACCTCGGGGCCGACGTGGAGGTCGCCTGCGACGGCGCCCAGGGCGTCGAGGCCGCGGCCCAAGGCGGCTTCGATCTGATCCTGATGGACGTCCAGATGCCCGGCATGGACGGGCTGGAGGCCACCCGCCGGATCCGCGCCCTGCCGACCGCAGTCGCCACGACCCCGATCATCGCCCTGACCGCCAATGTGCTGTCGCATCAGCATCAGGCCTATCTGGCCGCCGGCATGGATGCGGTGGTGGGCAAGCCCATATCCCCCGCCGCCCTGCTCTGCGAGATCGCCCGTCTGTCGGAGGGGGCCGACCCCGAGACCTCGAGGGCCGCGAACAGCGCCGCCTGACCCCAGGGGCCTTCCACCGTGGCGGCCGCCGATGCTAGACCGTCTTGGAAAACCAGGGGGAAACCAAGATGGCGCAAGCCGAAGAAGAGCAGAAGGGCACGTCGCTGCGCACCGTCGTGGCCGCCTCGTCCGCGGGCACGACCTTCGAGTGGTACGACTTCTTCGTCTTCGGCAGCCTGACCCAGGTCATCTCCAAGACCTTCTTCTCAGGCCTCACCGACACCGCCGGCTATATCGCCGCGCTCGCCCTGTTCGGCGCGGGCTTCGCCTTCCGCCCCCTGGGCGCCCTGGTGTTCGGGCGGATCGGCGACAAGGCCGGCCGCAAGGGCGCCTTCCTGGTCACCGTCGCCCTGATGGGCGGCGCCACCTTCGCCATCGGCCTGTTGCCCAGCTATGAGCAGGCGGGCCTGATCGCCCCGGCCCTGCTGGTTCTCATGCGTATCCTGCAGGGTTTCGCGCTCGGCGGGGAGTATGGCGGCGCCGCCATCTATGTGGCCGAGCACGCGCCCTCAAACGCCCGCGGCCGGGCCACCAGCTGGGTGCAGACCTCCGCCGCCTTCGGCCTGTTCGGGGCCCTGCTGGTGATCCTGGCGACGCGCCTGGTGGTCGGCCATCACTTTGGCCCCGAGGCTTTCGACGCCTGGGGCTGGCGCATCCCGTTCCTGTTCTCCGCCGGTCTGCTGGCCATCTCGGTGTTCATGCGCCTGAAGCTCACCGAAAGCCCGGCCTTCGCCAAGATGAAGGCCGAGGGCGAGATGAGCCATGCGCCGTTCAGCGAGGCCTTCGGCCAGTGGAAGAACCTGAAGCTGGTGCTGATCGCCCTGTTCGCCATCATGTCGGCCCAGGGAGCGGTCTGGTACACGGCATTCTTCTATGTGCAGACCTTCCTGGACAAGTTCCTGAAGGTGGCGCCGGAGACCATCAATTGGATCATGATGGCCGCCACCGCGGTCAGCGCGATCTTCTACGTCGTGTTCGGCGCGCTGTCGGACAAGATCGGGCGCAAGCCGGTCATGCTGTTCGGCATGAGCCTGATGCTGGTGGCCTACTTCCCCGGCTTCCACATGCTGACCAAGGCCGCCAATCCGGCCCTGGCCGAGGCCCAGGCCCGCACCCCCATCGTGGTGGTGGCCGACCCGGCCGACTGCTCGCTGCAGTTCGATCCGGTGGGCAAGGCGAGCTTTGTTTCGTCCTGCGACATCGCCAAGAGCGTGCTGGCCAACGCCGGCGTCTCCTATGACAACCAGGCCGGCGCGCCGGGCTCCAAGGCCCAGGTCAAGGTAGGCTCGGTGGTCGTGGAGGCGCAGTCCGCCGCTGGCCTCGCCAAGGCTGACGCCAAGGCCGTGAAGACCAAGGTCGAGGGCGAGATCAAGACGGTGCTGGCCGCCGCCGGCTATCCGGCCAAGGCCGACCCGGCGCGGATCAACTACCCCGGCCTGTTCGGGGTGCTGTTCGTCTTCGTGATCGCCGCCACTGCCCTGTTCGGCCCCATCGCCGCCAGCCTCGTGGAGCTGTTCCCGACCCGGATCCGCTACACCGCCATGTCCCTGCCCTACCACATCGGCACCGGCTGGATCGGCGGCTTCGTGCCCTTCACCGCCTTCGCCATCGTGGCGTCGGTGGGCAACATCTATTCCGGCCTCTGGTACCCCTTCGTCTTCACCCTGATCTCGGTGATCGTCTGCCTGGTCTTCCTGCCGGAGACCAACGGCCGGTCCCTGGATCAGTAGTCCTGCAGGGCGGCGGCGAACTGCGCCTTGGCGTAGGTCAGCCGCCCCGCCACGGGGTCGAGGGCGAAGGCGCCTTCGGCCATCCGCCGGTGCAGGGTCCGTACGTCGGGCGCCTCAAGGTCGCGCGGCAGGGCGTGAGGCTGCTCCGCCAGCACCCCGCCTAGGAACATCGCCCCGTAGAAGACGTGGTTCAGGCGGCGCATGAGCGAGAGCCGCGCCCGCTCCGCCCCGGTCGGCGGGCGATTGAAATAGACCCCCAGCATCTGCGCGACCTCGGTCTCGTCGCCGGTCCACAGGTTGGCCAGGGCCGCCAGGTCCACATAACGATCACAGGCGAAGGCGGACTCCCAGTCCACCAGCCATTGCCGCCGCCCATCGAACAGCACGTTGCGCGGGTTCAGGTCATTGTGGCTCGACACGACATCGGCCGGCAGGGCGCGATAGGCGGCCAGGGTCTCGTCCATCCTGGCGAACACCTGCGCCAGGACCGGCAGCGGCCGGAAGGGCGCCGTCACCGCCAACAGGCCATCCAGATAGTCCATCAGCGGCGGAAAGCCTGGCGTCTGGTGCAGGATGCGCACCGACTGGGCCAGTTCGGTCAGGCGCGCGGACCGGTCCTCGGTGAACGGCTGCTCGGCCACGAAGTCGAGGACGGCGATACCCTCGACCGGATCGGCGAACCACACGCGGGGCGACAGGCAGGCCTCGGCGGCGATGCGCAGGCAGGCATAGCCGCGGTGCGGATCGCGGAACACGTCCCGCGCCCCTTCGATCCGCAGCAGATAGGCGACCCCGCCCACCCGGATACGGAAAATCCCGGCCCCGGACAGGCCGCCGGTCAGGCGCACGACGCCGTCCAGGTCCGCCGTACCGAAGGCGGTGCTCAGGGCGTGTTCAATCGCCGGGCGGCGGTCGGCGGGAAGGGGGGCGTAGGCGGTCATCGGCGGCTCCTGTCGGATCCGCTTAATACCCGGATAGAATACGAAGTCAATTAAGCCCGGATAATATTATCCACGTGCGACGGGTAGGACCTCCACCGTCACGCCGGAGGCCGCCAGGGCCTGGGCCTCGCCGGGTTGGGGCGCGCGGGCCAGGATACGAACCACCCGCCGGCCGTCGCGGGCCAGCGCCACCATGTGTTCGGCCGAGGTCTCTTCGGGATCGGCCCGCTCGGCGTCGCGGCGGGCCATGGCCAGGATGTCGGGGTCGCAGCCGGGATCGATGACCAGCAGGTCGGCGGCCGCCAGGGCGCGGCTGGCGCGCAGCGTGACCAGGTCTGCGGGCCCCAGGCCCGAGACCAGCTGGATCTTGCCGATCGCCTTCGGCCCCTTGGCCAGGGCCTCGCGGAACAGTTGCTGAGCCTTGTCCATGTCGCCGGTGCGCGCGGCCTCGGCGGCGGCGCTGGACAGGGCGTCGCGCAGGAAGGCGCGCCGGGCGTGCAGCTCTGGGAACCGGCTGCGGACATCGTCCTGGAACCGACGGAACAGGGCGGCGATCCGGCCCGTCCCCTCCGGCACCCGCTGCTCGATGTCATTGCGCAGCATGGTCGCCAGCATGGGCGAGGCGCCGCCGGTGCCGATAGCAGCCACCACCTCGCCGCGATCGACCACGGCCGGGGTGGTGAAGTCACACAGCTCCGGCCGGTCGGCGACATTGACCAGGGCCCGGGCCGCCTTGGCCGCGGCGTGGGCGCCCCGGCAGAAGGCCTCGTCCGGATCGGCGATGAACACCAGGACCGCGCCGGCATAGGCGCCGGGCAGCTGGGCCTGCGGTCCCTCGACCCGCACCAGCTCGGCCGGCGAGCTTTCCAGCAGGCGCAGCTTGGCCTCGGCCGGCTCGCCGGAGCCGGCGATCACCACCTTGCGGCCGGCCAGGGGGAAGAAGGCGGGAAAGGCGTCCAAGCGCCCTACTTCAAGGTCTTCAGGTAGGCGACGACGGCGGCGCGGTCGGCGGGGTTGGCGACGCCGGTCGCCATGCGGGTGCCCGGCGCGAACTTCATCGGCCCGGCCAGATAGCCGTCAAGATTTGCGTCGGTCCAGGTCCCGGACTTGGCCTTCAGGCCGGCCGAATAGGTGAAGTCGGTCAGGCCCGCGATCTTGCGACCGGCGACCCCGGCCAGGCTGGGGCCGGCGGGCGAGCTCTTGGCGCCGTGGCAGGTCTTGCACTGCAGCTGGAAGGTCTTGGCGCCGTCGGCGGCGCTGGCCGCGCCGGCCGATAGGGCCAGGGCGAGCGCGAGGGGCAAGGTCAGGCGGTGGGTCATGGCGGCGTCTCCTGTCTCTACAAGCTATGCGGCAAGCCCGCGCCCTCGCCAAGACGCCAGGATTTACGGCGTAGGCTAAACAGCGTTAAGATCACAACGGTCGCCAAAACAGGGGGAGGACGTAAAGCCCATGGCCATGACGCTGGACGTGAACGGCAAGCCGATGACGGTGAACGCCGCGCCTGACACCCCCCTGCTCTGGGTTCTGCGGGACGAACTGGGCCTGACCGGCTCCAAGTTCGGCTGCGGCGTCGGCCAGTGCGGCGCCTGCACGGTGCTCGCGGACGGCCAGCCGATCCGCTCCTGCTCCATGCCCATCGAGGGCCTCGGCGGCATGAAGATCACCACCATCGAAAGCCTGGGCGGGACCCATCCCTTGCAGGAAGCCTGGGTGAAGCACGACGTGCCCCAGTGCGGCTACTGCCAGTCGGGCCAGCTGATGAGCGCGGCGGCGCTTCTGGCCGCCAACCCGAAGCCGACCGACGCCGACATCGACGCGGCCATGGACGGCAACATCTGCCGCTGCGGCACCTATCAGCGCATCCGCGCCGCCATCAAGGACGCCGCCGGCCTGGCCGCGGCCCCGAAGGCCTGAGGGGGGATCGACAGATGAACAAGCGCATCGCCCCTGAAGCCGCCCGCAAGGGCGCCACCCGCCGCGACCTGGTCATCGGCGCCACCGTCGTCGGCGGCGCCCTGGCCGTGGGCGCCTGCTCGCCCCTGGACCTGCTGGGCATCGGCGCCAAGTCCGACGTCGGCGCCTTCGGCCCCTTCATCAAGATCGCCCCCGACGGCGCGGTCACGGTGATCTCCAAGCACATCGAATTCGGCCAGGGTAACCACGCCGGCCTCGCCGCCATCGTGGCCGAGGAGCTGGACGCCGACTGGGCCAAGGTCGCGGTCGAACAGGCTCCGGCCAATGTGAAGCTCTACGCGAACACCACCGCCGGCATCCAGCTGACCGGCGGCTCCACCGCCATCGCCAATTCCTGGAACCAGCTGCGCCAGGCGGGCGCCGCGGCCCGGGCCATGTTCGTGCAGGCGGCGGCGACCAAGTGGGGTGTTCCGGCCGGTGAGATCACCGTCAAGGACGGCGTCGTGGGCCACGCCACCGGCAAGTCCGCGGGCTTCGGCGAGCTGATCGCCGACGCCGCCAAGGTCGAGCCGCCGAAGGACCCCAAGCTGAAGGATCCCAAGACCTTCACCCTGATCGGCACCGACCGCGTCCGCCGCAAGGATTCCCGCGCCAAGTCCACCGGCCAGGCGACCTTCACCCAGGACGTCCACAAGCCCAACATGCTGACCGCCATGGTCGCGCACGCGCCGAAGTTCGGGGCCACCGTGGCCAGCTTCGACGCCACCGAGGCCAAGAAGGTCCAAGGCGTGGTCGACGTGATCCAGATCCCGACCGGCGTCGCGGTCCTGGCCGAGAACACCTACGCCGCCAAGAAGGGCCGCGAGGCCCTGAAGGTGGAGTGGGACGAGGCCAAGGCCGAACGGCTCAGCACCGACAAGCTGGCCACCACCTATGCCGAGTGGGCCGCCGGCAAGGGGACCCTGCCGGAAAAGACCGCGTGGCAGGGCTTCGATTCCAAGGGCGACTTCGCCAAGGCGCCCCAGGGCGAGGTCTTCGAGACCACCTACGACTTCCCCTATCTGGCCCACGCCTCGATGGAGCCCATGAACTGCGTGGCCGAGGTGGGCGCGGGCAAGGCCAAGCTGACCTTTGGGTCGCAGGCGCCGACCCTGGACCAGCTCAACACCGCCAAGATCGTCGGCATGCTGCCCGGCGCGGTGGAGATCGAGACCCTGTTCGCCGGCGGCTCCTTCGGCCGTCGCGCCAACTTCCAGTCCGACTACGTCACCGAATGCGTCCACATCGCCAAGAAGGTCGGCAAGGGCCGGCCGGTGAAGCTGGTCTGGACCCGCGAGGACGACATGCAGGCGGGCTATTTCCGCCCGCTGACCCACCACAATATCCGCGTCGTCATCGGCCAGGACGGCTTCCCCGTCGCCTGGAAGCACCGGATCGTCACCCAGTCGCTGATGAAGGGCTCGCCGATGCCCGCCAAGGGCCTGGACGAGACCACGGTCGAAGGCGCCAAGGGCTCGCCCTATCTGAAGGCCACCCCCATCGTCGACGCCCAGGCCCTGCTGCCCGACAACGGCGTGCCGGTCCTTTGGTGGCGCTCGGTGGGCGCGACCCACACGGCCTTCGCCATGGAGCACACCATCGACCAGCTGGCCCGCAAGGCCGGCAAGGATCCGGTGGAGTACCGCCTGGCGCTCTATGAAAAGGCCGGCGCGACCCGCCATATCGGCGCCCTGAAGCTGGCGGCCGAAAAGGCCGGTTGGGCCACCCCGGCGCCCGCCGGCTGGAGCCGTGGCGTGGCGGTGCACGAGAGCTTCGGCTCGGTGGTCGCCCAGATCGCCGAGGTGCAACTGGTGGACGGCCAGCCCAAGGTCGGCCGCGTGGTCACCGCCGTGGACTGCGGCGTCGCCATCGCCCCGGACCAGATCGCCTCCCAGATGGAAGGGGGCATCTGCTACGGCCTGTCGGCGGCCCTGTTCGGCAAGGTCACCCTGAAGGACGGCGTGGTCGAACAAACCAACTTCGACACCTACCGGGTGCTGCGCAATTCCGAGGCCCCGACGGTGGAGACCTATATCGTCCCCTCCGGCAATGCGCCCTCGGGCGTGGGCGAACCCGGCACCCCGGTCATCGCCCCGGCCGTGGCCAACGCCATCCTGGCCCTCAACGGCCAAGCGACCACCAGCCTGCCGATGGTCAAGGCCTGATCCATGAGCAGAGCCCCGGTTCGTCCGGGGCTCTGTCACTCTCCATCTGAAGCGGGAAGGGCGTCGCCGAGATCACGCGCGCCGTGGAGGACCCGGATCACGAGAATCTGGTCTTCAAGCACCCTGTAGAAGATGACGAAGGGCGCGACGCTCCAGCTCCGCAGTTGACCCGGCAATTCCGGGCGAAGCCGCCCAAGCTGCGGGTGATCCGCCAGGCGGTCCTCAGCTTCCAGCAGCGCGGTGAGCACTCTGTCCGCCACAAGCGGACGATCCTTTGCGATCGTGACCCAGATATCCGTCAGATCCTGTTCTGCCGCGGCGGAACGGCGAACAGACCTCGTCACGCCTTGGCCTTGAGGGCTTCCAACCGGCGGCGTCCCTCAGCGATGATTTCGTCGGCGGTTCGCCGACCCGGCGCGATTCCGCTGTCGAGGCCTTCCTGGATGAGCCCCCTTAGCTCCGCCAGTCGGGCTCCCCGGTGCGCTTCAAGTTCGGAGAAGTCCCGGATCGCCGCGCGGATCACTTCGCTGGTCGAGGCGTAGCGGCCGCTGTTGACGGCGCCGCGCACCACATCCGCGAGCTCACCCGTGAGAGAGATCGAAATCTTTTCAACCTTGGCCATAGCGCGCTCCTAAAGGCCGCGATGGTACGACTATTTCCTACCAGCGTCGAGATCGCCGCGCTCGTCGACATCGAACAGCACGCCGTCGTCGGGCGCTTCGATCAGGGCCAGGCGAGGGCCGAGGTCCTTCAGGACGCCACGGGCGCCGGCGTCGCCTTTCAGGGTGAGCAGGCCCGGGATCAGGTCGGCGCCGATCAGGGTGGGATGCCCTCGCTGCCCCCGGAAGGCCGCCGAGGCGGCCGGCGCGCCGGCGAGCACCGCCGCCGCCAGTTGGTCGGCCACGCCCGCAGGGACACGCGGCATGTCGCCCAGGAAGACGAACACGCCATCCAGGTTTGGAGACAGGGCCGCAGCGCCGGTTCGCAGGGAGGCTCCCATGCCCTCGGCATGGTCGGCGGCGTGAACCAGGGCGAGCCGCATGGCCTCGCCGTGACGCGCGGCATGGGCGGTGGCGGCGGCGCCCACAGCCTCGGCGTCCGTCCCCGTCACCACGATCACCCGGCCCACGGGCGCGGCGAAAGCGGCCTCCAGGGCGCCGTCCAGCAACACCCCGCCGCGCCAGGGGGCCAGCAGCTTGCCGCCGCCGAACCGCGAGCCCGCTCCGGCCGCGAGCACGATGGCTTCGAAAGCTACGCCGTCCACCCCTGTCATCCCGTGTCCTTCGTCTCTATGTTGCCGGTGTCATGACGCCTTACGACGCCTCGTCTCCGCCAAGGCCCGCCCTGATCGACGGGTTCGGTCGCACGGTGACCTATCTGCGGGTCTCGGTCACGGACCGATGCGACCTGCGCTGCGTCTATTGCATGGCCGAGCACATGACCTTCCTGCCGAAGAAGGAGGTGCTGACCCTCGAGGAGCTGGACCGCATCGCCTCGGCCTTCGTGGGCTTGGGCGTGAGGAAGCTGCGGATCACTGGCGGTGAGCCCTTGGTGCGCAAAGGGGTGATGGACCTGATCGGATCGCTGGGCCGTCACCTGAGGTCCGGCGCCCTGGACGAGCTGACCCTGACCACCAACGGCACCCGTCTGGCGGAGTTCGCCAAGGGCCTGGCCGAGGCCGGGGTGCGACGGGTCAATGTCTCGCTGGACACCCTCAAGCCCGAGCTGTTCCGCACCCTGACCCGCGGCGGCCAGCTCGCCCAGGTCATCGCCGGGATCGACGCCGCCCAGGCCGCCGGCCTGAAGGTCAAGATCAACGCCGTCGCCCTGAAGGATGACAACGCCGACGAGCTGCCCGAGCTGATCACCTGGGCCCATGGCCGGGGCTGCGACATGACCCTGATCGAGGCCATGCCGCTGGGCGAGATCGAGGTCGACCGCACCGACCAGTTCCTGTCGCTGAAAGACGTCCGTCGCGAGCTGGAGAGCTTCTGGACCCTCAGCGATATCGACCACCAGACCGGCGGCCCGGCCCGCTATGTCCGCGTGGCCGAGACCGGCGGCCGGCTGGGCTTCATCACCCCCCTCAGCCATAACTTCTG
>NZ_JBHTLQ010000054.1:0-21550 GCF_042679085.1 Phenylobacterium conjunctum
GGCGCGGGACTGCTGGGCCTCCAGCATGTCCACCCGCTGGGCCAGGCGTTCGACTTCGGCGGAGGCCGGGGCGGCGTCGGCGGGGATGGGGCGTTCGCGCGGCGGGGCCTGGGCCAGGGCCGGTGCTGTGGGCGCCGGTTGGGTGGCGGTCTCGGCGGGGGCGCCGGTCCTGGGCGCGGTGACGAACAGGCGCGGGCCGAACTTCAACAGGCCCAGCAGGGCCAGGATCACCAGCACCGACACTGCGACCCCGGTCCAGAACCCGCGCCCGATCAGCCGCTGGCGCCCGAGATCGGCGGGATCGCGCGGGCCCAGCAGGTCGGGCGGGTCGGGCTGAGGGCTCATCTGGCCAGATCTTCCTCGGAGGCCGGGCAGGCGCCCGGCGCACGGTCGATCAGGTTAAGCAGCGCAGCTTCTAGAGGGAAGGGGGCGAAGGCGCGATGGGCGAGGTCAATCTCGGCCAGAGGCTTCAGCACATTGCGCGATAGCCCCAGCACCGAGAGCTCCGGCATGGGGTGGCGGGCCAGGAGGGCGGCCAGGGCCTCCGCCGCCTTGGGCGAGTGCAGGAGGGCGATCTCGACCCCTTCGAGCTCAGCCAGCTCGGCCGGACCGAAGGCGGCCGGGGCGGTGTCATACAGCGGCAGGCTGCGCGCCTCGACCCCCTGCTCGGCCAGCATGCCCACCAGGTCGCCGGCCGGCTCAGCGGCGCCGGGATGCAGGACTACGCCGGCGATCTCCCGCCGGCGCCCTGAAATCCCCTCGGCCAGGGCTTCGACGTCGCCGTCGGCGGACAGGACCTGGCGGAAGCCCGCCGCCTTGGCGGCCTTGGCGGTGGCGGCGCCGACGGCGAAAACCTTCAAGGCTCGCACCGGCGACAGGGCGGTGAAGGCGCGCACCCCATTGGCGCTGGTGAAAGCCAGGGCGCCCACCCCGGACAGGTCCGGTTCCGCGCCCAAGACCGGCTGAACGGCCAGGAGGGGCGCCACCACCGGCCTGTGGCCCAGGGCGCGCACCCGCTCGGCGGTCGCGTCGGCGCCGGGCTGGGCGCGGGTGATCCAGATCTTCCGTCCGGTGTCGTTCATGCCCCGAGCCTGACCCCAGAACGGGTACAAATCAATCGATGAAGCTTGGCCGTCAGTCGTGCAGGGCCAGCAGGTCGCCGCCCTCTTCCAGGATGGCCTTGCCCAGCTCCAGACCCAGGGCGCGAGCCTGGGCCTCGCGGTCGGCGCCGGCGCCGAACACCGTCTCGGCCTCGCGGCGGAAGCGGTGGCGGCCATCGGGCGACAGGGCCTCGACGATCAGGCTGATCGAGGTGTCCGACAAACGGGCGTGCGCGCCGATGGCGGTCTTGCACGAGCCTTCCAGGGCCGCGAGCGCGCCGCGTTCAGCGGCGATGGCGATCATGGTCGGCGCATGGCGCACGGCGGCCAGCCAGGGCGCGTCGATGTCCTTGGTGCGGGTCTGGATGGCCAGGGCGCCCTGGCCCGGGGCCGGCGGAACCGCCACCGGATCGATCAGGCTCTTGGGCAGGTGACCGAGGCCCAGGCGCTTCAGGCCGGACAGGGCCAGCAGGATGGCGTCGGCCTCGCCGGCCTCCAGCTTGGCCAGCCGGGTGTCGACATTGCCGCGCAGCATCTGGACGTCCAGGTCCGGGCGCCGGTGCAGGCTCTGGGCCTGGCGGCGCAGCGAGGCGGTGCCCAGGCGCGCGCCCTGGGGCAGGTCCTCCAGACGCTCGACCTTCAGGCTCAGGAAGGCGTCGCGGGGATCTTCGCGCTCGGGGATGGCCGACAGCGACAGGCCCTCCGGGCATTCCGCCGGCATGTCCTTCAGGGAGTGGATGGCGCAGTCGATGCGGCCCTCCAGCATCGCCTCCTCGATTTCCTTGGTGAACAGGCCCTTGCCGCCGATCTCCAGCAGGCGGCGGTCCTGGACGCGGTCGCCGGTGGTGGTGATGACGATCAGCGGGGCGACCTTCTCGGCGTCCTCCGGCGGAGCGCCCAGGGCGGCGGCGATACGACGCTGCATCATCCCGGCCTGGGCCAGGGAGAGCTTGGAGCCACGGGCCCCGATCCGGACAAGCGGTTGCGTGGGCACGGCGGGACGGCTACCTCGACCAAGTTCAAACCTGACCCGCCTGCTACAGGAGGGCGCGGAGACCCGCAACCGAATGCCCCATCTTCCGCCCGACCTGCCAGGCGACCTCACCGTCCTGGGGCTTGAGACCAGCTGCGACGAGACCGCGGCCTCGGTCGTGCGCCTGAAGGCGTCCGGCGCGGTCGAGGTGCTGTCCTCGGTGGTGGGTTCGCAGATCGCCGCCCACGCCCCCTATGGCGGGGTGGTGCCGGAAATCGCCGCCCGCGCCCATGTGGAATCCATCGACGGCATTGCGGCCGAGGCCATGCGCGCAGCGGGGGTCAGCTATGGCGACCTGTCAGGCGTCGCCGCCACCGCCGGGCCCGGCCTGGTGGGCGGGGTGATGGTGGGCCTGGCCTTCGGCAAGGCGGTGGCGCTCGCCCGCGGCCTGCCCCTGGTGGCGGTGAACCACCTGGAGGGCCATGCGGTCTCGGCCCGGCTGGCCGCTGACATTCCCTATCCCTTCCTGCTGCTGCTGGTCTCCGGCGGTCACTGCCAGCTGCTGGCGGTGGAGGGGGTGGGCCAGTGCCGGCGCCTGGGCTCGACCATCGACGACGCGGCCGGCGAGGCCTTCGACAAGATCGCCAAGACCCTGGGCCTGCCCTATCCCGGCGGCCCGGCCCTGGAGAAGCTGGCGGCCACCGGTGATCCCGCAGGCTACACCCTGCCCCGCGCCCTGCTGGGCCGCGACGGCTACGACTTTTCCTTCTCGGGCCTGAAGACCGCCGCCGCGCGGCTGGCGGAAGGGGTTACGACGGAGACGGAGCGCGCCAACCTGGCCGCCGCCGTCCAGGCCGCCATCGCCCGCCAGCTGTCAGAACGCACCGAGAAGGCCATGGACGCCTATGCCCGCGCCCGGGAGGGCCAGCCCTTACGCTTCGTGGTGGCTGGCGGGGTGGCCGCCAATGGCGCCGTGCGCGCGGCCCTGACCCGGATCGCCACCGAGCGGGGCTTTTCCTTCGACGCCCCGCCGCTGGCCTACTGCACCGACAACGCCGCCATGATCGCGCTGGCCGGCGCCGAGCGCCTGGCCCGGGGCATGACAGATCGGCTGGATGCGCCGGCCCGGCCCCGCTGGCCCCTGGACGCAGAGGCCGCGGCGGCCAATCCCACCCACCTGGCCGGCCGCAAGGGAGCCAAGGCATGACCGCGAACCTGACCCATGCCGGCGTGATCGGCGGCGGCGCCTGGGGCACGGCGCTGGCCCAGGTCTGCGCCCGCGCCGGCCTGTCCGTGACCCTGTGGGCCCGCGAGGCCGAGGTGGTCGAGACGGTCAACGCCAGCCACGAGAACACCCTGTTCCTGAGCGGCGTGGCTCTGGATCCCCGTATCACCGCCACCGACCAGATGGCCGACCTTGGGGCTTGCGATCTGATCCTGGCCGTGGCCCCGGCCCAACACCTGCGTTCCGTCCTGACCAGCCTGGCCGCTGTCGCCCGTCCCGGCCTGCCGGTGGTGCTCTGCGCCAAGGGGGTGGAACAGGGCTCGCTGAAGCTGATGACCGAGGTGGCCGCCGAAGCCATTCCGCAGGCGCAGATCGCCGTGCTGTCCGGGCCGAGCTTTGCGGGCGAGGTGGCGTCCGGCCTGCCCACCGCCGTGACCTTGGCCTGCGCCGACGAGGCCCTGGGCCGCGCCCTGGCCGAGACCCTGGCGACCCCGACCTTCAGGCCCTACCTGGCCGACGACCTGCTGGGGGCCGAGATCGGCGGGGCGGTGAAGAACGTGCTGGCCATCGCCTGCGGCATCGTCGAGGGCCGGGGCCTGGGTCGCAGCGCCCACGCCGCCCTGATCACCCGCGGCTTCGCGGAGATGACCCGCATGGCCGTGGCGCTGGGCGGCCGGCCCGAGACCGTCGCCGGCCTGTGCGGCCTGGGCGACCTGGTGCTCACCTGCTCCAGCCCGCAGTCGCGCAATATGAGCGTCGGCCTGGCCCTGGGTCTGGGCCAGACCCTGGAGGCGGCCCTGTCCGGCAAGCTGTCTGTGGCCGAGGGCGTGGCGTCCGCGCCCGCCGTCCGCGCCCTGGCCGCCAAGCTGGGCGTCGAGGCGCCGATCTGCGAGGCCGTCGCCGCCATCCTGGCCGGGGAGGTTGAGGTGGACGCCGCCATCGCCGGCCTGCTGTCGCGCCCCCTGAAATCTGAGTCCTGAGAAAGAGATACGCCGATGCCGCTCTTCGTTCTGGTCTGCAAGGACAAGCCGCAGTCCCTGGACTTGCGTATGGCCACCCGTGAGGAGCACCTGGCCTATGCCCGTGGCCAGATGGACAAGATGAAGCTGGGCGGGCCGATCCTGGACGACAAAGGTGACATGGCCGGCTCGATCATCGTGCTGGACGTGGCCGACATCGCCGAGGCCCGCGCCTTTACGGAGAACGATCCCTACTCCAAGGCCGGCCTGTTCGGGTCGGTGGACATCCTGCCGTTCAAGGCGACCCTGGGTCAGCTGGGGTGAAGCCGCCCGAGGCCGACAATCCCGCCCGGCCGCCGGCCGGGGTGAGGCTCTGCGCCCTGGCCGAACTGGCCGACCCGGGCGCGCGCGGGTTCCGGTTCCGGGTCGAGCGGGCGATGTTCGCCGGCTTCATCGTCCGCGAGGGCTTCACGGTGCGAGGCTGGGTGGACTCGTGCCCGCACAACAACTGGCCGCTCAGCGTGATGGACGACCGCTATCTGACGCGGGAGGGCGACCGGATCATCTGCGCCGCCCACGGGGCGCTGTTCCGGCTCGACGGCCTGTGCGTCGCCGGCCCCTGCGCTGACGACCGCCTGACGCCCTGGCCGGTGGCGGTGGTGGGCGGCGAGGTGGTGACGGCCTGATCAAGCGGCCCAGGGCGCCTCTGACTCTTCCTTAACTCGCCGCGCTTAAGCCTGTCGGGGTCTGATCCCGGAAGGAGACCCCCTTGGCTGACGCGCTGCGCAATCTTGCGACGATCAATGGCCGGTTCGCGCCGACCTTCGCCAAGACCATGCTGGCCACGCCGCGGGCCGCCGGTGAGGCCGAGGCCTTCGCCGCCCACTGCCAGGCGATGGGCTTTGAGTTCACCACCGACTGGGCGGACAACAACATCCCCTTCGTCGCCCCCCTGCTGCGCGAGTTCGCGAAGCCGCGCGGCCAGATCCGCTATCTCGAGATCGGCGCCTATGAGGGCAAGAACCTGGCCTTCATGGACTGGCTGCTGCCGGCCCGCCTGGACGTCACGGTCATCGACCCCTGGTTCGACGAAGCCCTGAACCCGGAAGAGAAGTACCACGCGGTCGAGCCGCGCTTTCAGCGCAACACGGCCAAGCTCAACTTCGACAACCTGACCACCCGCAAGGGCTTCTCCACCTACGAGCTGCCCAAGATGCTGGAGGCCGGCGAGGCCTTCGACCTGATCTATGTGGACGGCTCACACACCGCCTGGGCTGTGGGCGTCGACCTGGCGTTTTGCGCTGCGATGCTGAAAATCGGCGGCATGATGGTGCTGGACGACTACTGGCACCATGAGAGCGAGATCGGCGGTCCCGGTGTGAAACAGGCGTTGGACCGGTTCCACGCAGTCTTCCGCGAGTATTTCGAGGTGACGTCGGTTTACCGCCAGGTGGCGCTGACCAAGACCAAAGAAATCCCGCGCTAAGCCGACCCTCGCGTAAAGCCAAGCTGTTGGCGTCCCACTCTGGCGCACCTTAGGGCTGGCCCGCTTCGTGCAGCGGGCGAGTCGCTGCGACTCCCCCGCAGTTAACGAAATGTGAAAAATCCGGGTGGCCGCCCCCGCCTTTTGGGCGTATGGGGTCGCCGTCGGGTTGTGTGTGCGCTGCGAAGAGCTGAGGCGTTTGTCCGTGCTGAACCTGGTTCGTTCCGTTCTGAATCACCTCCGTGACGCCGCATGGCGGCGCGACGCCGTCCACCTGGTGGGCGTCGAGCTGGGCGTGCTGGCGGCCCTGACCGCCTCCCTGGCCTTCGCCGGCGCGCCTGGCCCCAAGGACGCCGCCATCGCAAAGGTGACCCGCGGCGAGATGTCGGCCGAGGCTTTCGCGCGCCTGACCGCGGGCATGGACCCGGCCATGCTGGCCCTGGCCGGCCGCTTCGACAGCCGCACCGCCGCTTTCGCCGCTCAGGGCGCGCAGTTGACGGAGGCCGCCGACGCTGGCGCCCCGCCGGAAGAGACCGGCATCCTGCGCCTGCAGGACATGACCCCGGATGAGGCGCGGATCTGGAACGCCAACAATCCCACCTCGACCCTGCCCAATCCGCCGGCCAAGCCCTTCCACCTGAAGACCAGCGGCATGCTGGACGAGGCCCGCGCCCTGGATTGCATGACCGCGGCCCTCTACTACGAGGCCCGCTGGGAAAGCGTCGACGGCCAGCGCGCCGTCGCCCAGGTGGTGCTGAACCGCCTGCGTCACCCGGCCTATCCGAAGACCGTCTGCGGCGTGGTGTTCGAGGGCTCGAACCTGAAGACCGGCTGCCAGTTCAGCTTCACCTGTGACGGCTCGATGCGCGGCCAGCCGATCCCGGCCGTCTGGGCCCGCGCCCGGACCTTGGCCGAGGCGGCGCTGAACGGCTATGTCATGCGCAAGGTCGGCACCGCCACCCACTATCACGCCGTCTATGTGGCCCCCTATTGGAGCCCCAACCTGGTCAAGGTCTCGACCATCGGCGCGCACATCTTCTATCGCTGGACCGGCAGCTGGGGCCGGCCCCCCGCCTTCTCCGGCCGCTATGAGGGCGGCGAGGTCGCGGGCATGCAGATCGCGGCCCTGGACAAGGTCGCCGGCCAGGCCCGCCTGGACGCCGCCCCGGTGGCGGAGGTCGGCTCCGAAGCGCCGGCGATGGTGCTGGCCGCCGCCGACCACGCCGGCAAGCCGGCCGACGCGCACGCCTCCGACGCCCCGGCGCCCGAGCCGCTCAAGACCGTCAATGACGTCGCGCCCAAGGCCGAGGTTGTTCCGGCCGAGGAGCTCGACTGGGCCGGCCGACCGAAAAGGGCCACGCCGCGCCTGGCCATGCCCTCGCAGCCGTTCTGACGGTCTTAAGGTGCGGGGCGGTTAGCCCCGCGCCGGGAACGGCTCGGCCGAGAAGGCGGCGACTTCTTCCAACAGGCCCTGGGCCGCCAGGGCGACCAGCTCACCGCCCTTTTCCGGGGTGGCCTGGGCCGGGTCGGAGCCCATGCGGCCATCGGGATAGCGCGCGCGGAAGTCGACAGCTTCGCGGATCGGGCCGGTGGGCGCGATCTGGGGCGCGTAGTCGGCGGTCTTGATGCTGTCCGGATAGGCCCATTGGGTCACCGCGATCTCAGACGGGGTCGCGTGGCTGCCGTGGCCAGTGGGGAACTGGCGGTTGGCCAGGGAATTCACCCCGCGAAGCTCCCACCAGTTGCGCAGCTTCAGCGCAAAGCCGCGCTCTTCCTTGCGGAAGCTGGCCTCGGCGTAGAGCTCGGAGAAGGCGGCCTCCACTGTGGCGACGTTGCCGCCGTGGCCGTTCAGAAAATAGATCTTCTCGAACCCGTGCGCGCCCAGCGACCGGCACCAGTCGCCGATGGCGGCGATGAAGGTCGAGGGGCGCAGCGAGATGGTGCCCGGAAAGCCCAGGTGATGTTGGGCCATGCCGATGTTGAAGGTGGGCGCTACGAGGATGTCGCCGCTCTTCTGGGCCTCGTGAGCGATAATCTCCGGGCACAGCCAGTCCGTGCCGAGCAGGCCGGTGGGCCCATGTTGCTCGTTGGAGCCGATGGGCACGACCACCGTCTTCGACCGCTGAAGATAGGCCTCGATCTCGGCCCAGGTGGACAGGTGCAGCAGCATGGCGGACTCCGTGGGGATGAGGGGCCGAACTTACTGGCCCACGCGACTGGGTGAAAGCGACAGATAGCCCAGCACCGCCCGGGTCAGCCGCATCGACAGACCGTCCGCCGCCCCGCGTTCAAGGGCGGCGTCGATCATGCCCCGGGACATGTGCAGGATATCCAGCGCCGCCTCGTGGTCCCCCAGGCGCCGCTCGACCAGGAAGGCGGCCAGGATGTCCGACACCCGGCGGTCGCGGCCGCGGGCCTCGGCTTGCAGGCCCAGCCGCTCCTCCTCCAGGTCCAGCAGGCGGGCCAGGCGCGGCCGTGCGGCCTGGTGGGCCACGGCGGTCTCGGCGATGGTGAACACCGCGCCGGCCAGGCTCTTGGAGCGGGCGGTGCGCAGAGCCGCCTCCAGGGCGCGGGCGAAGGCCTGGGACTCCCGCCGGATCAGGGCCGCCATGACCGCGTCCTTGCCAGGGAAGTACTGGTAGAGCGAGCCGACGCTGACCCCGGCCTGGCGGGCGATGGCGTTGGTGTTGAACGCCTCCAGTCCCTCGCGCTCCAGAATGCGAGCCGCCGCCTCGATGATCGCCTCCACCGTCGCCTCGGCGCGGGCCTGGCGGGGGGTCTTGCGCGGGGTGATGGGGTCGTCGTCGCGCACCGGGAATGCGAGTCCTGAACATGAGTCTAAGCTCATATTGTCGGGGGGCGTCTGATCGCACAACCCCGATGGAGTCTCTCCCATGCGCCAAACCCCGCCCTTCACGATCTTTATGCTGCTGCGCTCCAGTCCCACCTGGCTGGCCCTCGACCGGGCGGCGCGGGCCGCCTTCGTGGAGACCCAGGTCCGTCCGATCTTTTCGGCGCGGCCGGAGGTCACGATGCGCTACTTCGACGCCGAAGCCTTTCACGGCCGGTGCACCGACCTGATGGTGTTCGAGACCGCCGACCTGATCGCCTACAACCACCTGATCGAGGCTCTGCGCGACACCGACCTGCTGGGCGGCGTCCCCTATTTCGAGGTCCTCGATGTCATCCCCTCGCTGGAGGATGGCTGGAAGGCCTATGAGGCGCAGTTGGCGCAGCCTGCGACGGTCGGTGCGGATGCGGCGGCCTGAACGTCATCTCTGGTGTCGATTCCGTAGGGTCGGCGGTTGCGCACCCGGCCCCCTTCCGCATAACTCCCGGTCAAAGCGAAGAGGGAGTGCGTGCGGTGAGCGAGGGTGAGATCTTCCCGGTTCCCGAGGCCTGGGCCAAGCGGGCCCATATGGACGCAGCGGCCTATGAGGCGGCGGTCAAGCGGGTCGAGGACGACCCGGAAGGCTATTGGCGCGATCTCGCCAAGCGCCTGGACTGGATGACCTTCCCGACCCAGATCAAGGACACCTCGTTCCACAAGCATCCCTTCCACATCCGCTGGTACGCCGACGGGGTGCTGAACGTCTCGGTGAACTGCCTGGACCGCCATCTCGCCGAGCGCGGCGACCAGGTGGCGATCATCTGGGAAAGCGACGAAGGCGACATCTCGGACAACTTCACCTACCGCCGGCTCTATGAAGAGACCTGCCGGATGGCCAATGTCCTGAAGGCCAAGGGGGTCAAGAAGGGCGACCGGGTCACCATCTACCTGCCGATGATCCCGCAGACGGCGATCGCCATGCTGGCCTGCGCCCGGATCGGCGCGGTCCACTCGGTGATCTTCGGCGGCTTCTCGCCGGACTCCATCGCCGGCCGGATCCAGGACTGCGACAGCCGCATCGTCATCACCGCCGACGAAGGCCTGCGTGGCGGCAAGGCGATCCCGCTGAAGCGCAATGTCGACGAGGCGCTGGAACAGTGCCCGGACGTCACCGACGTCATCGTCATCAAGCGCACCAAGGCCGACGTGCCGATGAAGGCCGGCCGCGACGCCTTCTACGCCGACCTGAAGCAGGGGGTGGAGGCGACCTGCGAGCCCGAGCCGATGAACGCCGAGGATCCGCTGTTCATCCTCTACACCTCCGGCTCGACCGGGAAGCCCAAGGGCGTGCTGCATACGACCGGCGGCTATCTGGTCTGGGCCAGCCACACCCATGAGCTGGTGTTCGACTACCGTCCCGGTGAGGTCTTCTGGTGCACGGCCGATGTGGGCTGGGTCACGGGCCATTCCTATGTGGTCTACGGCCCCCTCGCCAACGCCGCCACCAGCGTGATGTTCGAGGGCGTGCCCAACTATCCGACCACCTCGCGGTTCTGGGAGGTGATCGACAAGCACAAGGTCGAGATCTTCTACACCGCCCCCACCGCCATCCGTTCGCTGATGCGCGAAGGCGACGAGCCGGTGAAGAAAACCTCTCGCTCGACCCTGCGCCTGCTGGGCTCGGTGGGCGAGCCGATCAATCCGGAAGCCTGGCTCTGGTACCACCGCGTGGTGGGCGACAGCCGCTGCCCGGTGGTCGACACCTACTGGCAGACCGAGACCGGCGCCTGCCTGGCCACGCCCCTGCCGGGCGCCACGGCCATGAAGCCGGGCTCCTGCGCCAAGCCGCTGCCGGGCATCAAGTTTGAGCTGGTGGACGCCGAGGGCAAGCCTCTGCACGGGGCGACCAGTGGGAATCTGGTGATCACCGACAGCTGGCCGGGCCAGATGCGCACGGTCTATGGCGACCATGAGCGCTTCTTCAACACCTACTTCTCGACCTATGGCGGCAAGTACTTCACCGGCGACGGCTGCCGCCGGGATGAGGACGGCTACTACTGGATCACCGGCCGCGTGGACGATGTGATCAACGTCTCCGGTCACCGCCTGGGCACCGCCGAGATCGAGAGCGCCCTGGTCGGCAACGAGAATGTCGCTGAGGCCGCCGTGGTCGGCTATCCGCACGACGTGAAGGGCCAGGGGGTTTACTGCTTCGTGACCCTGAAGGCCGACGTGACGCCGACCGACATCCTGCAGGCCGAGCTCAAGGGCTGGGTGCGTCGGGAAATCGGGCCGTTCGCGGCCCCGGACGTGGTGCAGTTCGCGCCGGGCCTGCCCAAGACCCGCTCGGGCAAGATCATGCGCCGCATCCTGCGCAAGATCGCCGAGAACGACCTGTCCAACCTGGGCGACACCTCGACCCTGGCCGATCCGGCGGTGGTCGATGACCTGGTGAAGAACCGGGGCGGCTGATCCGGCATGACGCCTGACCTGCCGCCGGCGCTTCGGGCCGCCGCCGAGCGCCTGATGCAGGGCGTCTCCCGCGCTGGCCTCGCCGAGCGGGCGGGCGAGATCAGCCGCGCCTATCGCGGACGGCAGGGCTCGGCCGGGGTGGTCAAGGACCAGGCGGGCGCGACGGCCTATGTCCTGGCCCGGCTGCCGGCCACCTACGCCGCCTGCGCCCGGGCCTTCGATGAGGTGGCCCAGAGGGCGCCTGGCTTTGCGCCGAACACCCTGCTCGATGCGGGCGCGGGTCCCGGCGGCGCCGGCTGGGCGGCGCTGGAGACCTGGCCGGAGATCTCAGGCGCTGTCCTGCTGGATTCCAACCGCGCCTTCCTGGAGATGGCCGGCCGGCTGGCCGAGGACGGCCCCGACCCCCTGACCGGCGCCGAGCGGCGGATCGGCGACCTGGCAGCGCCCAAGGATTGGCCCAGCGCCGACCTGGTGGTGGCGAGCTACGCCCTGGCCGAGATCGCCGCGGCGCGCCAGGCCGAGACGATCGGCGGGCTATGGGCGGCGACCACCGGGGTCCTGATCCTTGTGGAGCCTGGCACGCCCGACGGCTTCGCCCGCCTGCGCGCGGCCCGTGACCTGCTGATCGGCGAGGGCGCGGCGATCTTGGCGCCCTGTCCGCACGCCCAGGCCTGTCCCCTGGTGGAGCCGGACTGGTGCCATTTCGTCCAGCGCCTGCCCCGCAGCCGCGACCACCGCCTGGCCAAGGGCGCCGACGCCCCCTTCGAGGATGAGAAGTTCATCTACCTGGCCGTGGCGCGGCCGGGCGTGACGCTCGAGCCCGCCACCCCGCGCGTGCTCGCCCCGCCCAGGATCCAGAAGCCGGCGATCACGCTCAAGCTCTGCACGCCGGAGGGCGCGGTTGAGATGCGCGAGATCGCCAAGCGGGACAAGGCGGCGTTCGCGAGCGTCCGGCGTCTCGACTGGGGTGACAGCCTTCCTCTTCCCGCAGGCGGGGCGAGCGAAGGCGGCGGTGCTGGGGACTAGCCCCGAGCCTCGACACGGGCCATGGTGCCCGCCGCTCCGGACCGCATTTCCCGGACGATCCTTTTCCAGCGCCTTCCAGGGGAGTTTCCCATGCCGCTCAGCCGTGAAATCCATCTTGTCGACCGCCCCAAGGGGATGCCCGAGCCTGAGCACTTCGCGATGGTGGAGACCCAGGTCGGCGACGCGCCGGACGGCGGCGTGCTGGTCCAGAACCTCTACATGTCTGTGGACCCGGCCATGCGTCCGCGCCTGACCGCTGGCCAGGAGCTGAACGAGGCCATGATGGGCGGGGCCCTGGGCCGCGTGGTGCAGTCCAAGTCCGACGCCTTTAAGGTCGGCGACCTGGTCTCCAACCGCCTGGGCTTCCGGGAATACTTCACCTCGGACGGTAAGGGCCTGACCAAGCTGGCGGCCGATCCGGAGCTGCCGGTGACCGTGCATATGCATGCGCTCGGCATGACCGGCTTCACAGCTTACGGCGGCCTCCTGGACATCGGCAAGCTGAAGGACGGCGAGCAGGTGTTCGTCTCCACCGCCGCCGGCGCGGTGGGCTCGGTCGCCGCCCAGATCGCCAAGATCAAGGGCTGCTACGTCGTCGGCTCCACCGGCGCGGCGGACAAGGCCGACTGGCTGCGCAACGAGGTCGGGCTGGACGCGGTGATCAACTACAAGGAGACGCCGATCCGCGAGGCGGTCGAGGCCGCGACGCCCAAGGGCATCGATGTCTATTTCGACAATGTCGGCGGCGACCACCTGGAAGCCGCCCTGCGGCGGATGAATACGCTGGGTCGCATCCCGGTCTGCGGCTTCATCTCCGGCTACAATTCCGGCCGCTCGGCGGTCTCGAACCTGTCCAACATCATCTATTCGCGGGTGATGCTCCGCGGCTTCGTCGGCACCGATTTCATGCACCTCTATGGCGACTTCCAGCGCGACATGGCCGGCTGGCTGAAGGAGGGCAAGATGAAGTACCAGGAGACCATCCTGGACGGCATCGCCAATGCGCCCAACGCGCTGATCGGGCTGATGCAGGGGGTCAACTCCGGCAAGATGCTGGTCAAGCTGGCCGACTAGGCCGCAAGCGGCGCGCGGATGACGGTTCGGTAAGCTTTCCTGGGCGACAGCGGGTGATAGGCTTTCACGCCCTGTCGCCCTTCCGGGAAGTCCGCATGTTCCGTCACACCCTGCGCGCCGCCGCCTTCGGCCTGGCGCTCTGCGTCGCCCAGCCTGTCCTCGCCGCGGACAAGGTCCCGCCGATCGCCTACACCCAGCGGACCCTGGCCAATGGCATGACGGTGATCGCCTCGCGCGATCCCTCGACGCCCAATGTGACCGTGCAGATGTGGTACGGGGTCGGGTCCAAGGACGACCCCGTCGGCCGCTCGGGCTTCGCTCACCTGTTCGAGCACCTGATGTTCAAGGCCACCCGGGACCTGCCGGCCGAGAGCGTCGACCGGATGACCGAGGACGTGGGCGGCGTGAACAACGCCTCGACCTATGACGACTTCACCAACTACTACGAGGTCGCCCCGGCCAACCACCTGGAGCGGCTGATCTGGATGGAGAGCCAGCGGCTCGGCCATCTCGTGGTGGATGAGACGAACTTCAAGTCCGAGCGCGACGTGGTGAAGGAGGAGCTGCGCCAGCGGGTCCTCGCCGATCCCTATGGCCGCCTGTTCGCCCTCTACCTGCCCAAGGCGACCTACCAGCTTCACCCCTACAAGCGCCCCGGCATCGGCTCCATTGAGGAGCTGGACGCCGCCACCATCGACGACGTGCGCGCCTTCCACCACGCCTACTACCGGCCGGACAATGTGGCCCTGGTGGTGGTGGGCAATTTCGAGCCCGCCCAGCTGAACGCCTGGGTGGACAAGTACCTGGCCCCCCTGACCAATCCGAGCGCCCCGGTGACGCGGGTGACCGCGGTCGAGCCGCCCCGCGCCAAGGCCGGCGTCTATACCGGCTATGGCCCCAATGTGCCCCTGCCGGCGGTGGTGATGACCTGGCTGGGGGCCAGCGCGGCGGACCCGGACGCGCCGGCCCTGACCGTGCTGGACGCCATCCTGTCCTCGGGCAAGTCGTCCCGGCTCTACAACGCGCTGGTCTATGACCAGCAGATCGCCGCGGAGATCTATTCCAGCGCCGACCTGCCGCAACAGCCGGGCATGTTCGTGGTCGGCGCCATCATGTCCCAGGGCAAGACGGTCGAGGCGGGCGAGACCGCCCTGCTGGCCGAGGTCGCCCGCCTGCGCGCCACCCCGCCCACCGCCGCCGAGCTGTCCGAGGCCAAGAACGAGCTGGTGGCCGGCAAGCTGCGCGAACGCGAGACCATCGACGGCCGTGGCTTTGCGCTCGGCTACGCCCTGCGCACAGAGGGCGACGCGGCCCGCGCCAACAGCGAGCTTCAGGCCCTGCAGGCCGTCACCGCTGACGACGTGCAGCGGGTGGCGAAGAAGTATCTCGACCCTGAGCGGCGGATGACCATCCGCTACCTGTCCGAAAGCGAGCGGCCCAAGGGTGAGGCTCTGCCTGAGGACAAGCCGCCGGTGGTGGCCAGCGTGAAGTATGACGGCCCGGTCAGCGAGCTACGGCCCGAGGGCCAGCGCGAGGCCCCGCCGCCCATCGGCGCCGCCGTGTCGCCCAACCTGCCGAAGCCGGCGAAGAAGACCCTGGCCAATGGCCTGCGGGTCATCGTCGCCAAGTCCTCCGACCTGCCCCTGGTCTCGGCCTCGATGAGCCTGAAGGCCGGCGCCTGGGCCGACCCGCAAGGGCTGGCCGGCGCGGCCAATATGACGGCCGGGATGCTGACCGAGGGCACCAAGACCCGCAGCTCGCCCGAAATCGCCCAGGCCACCGAGGCCCTGGGCGCAACCCTGGGCTCCGGCGGCGGCCAGGATGCGGCCCAGGTCAGCCTGAACGTCATGCCGGGACGCCTGGCCGAGGCCATGGCGATCATGGCCGACGTGGTCATGAACCCGGCCTTCGCCAAGGATGAGCTGGACCGCCAGAAGAGCCAGACCCTGGACGGCCTGTCGGTCGCCTTCCAGCAGCCCGGCCAGCTGGCGAGCTTCGCCACTTCGCCGGCGATCTATGCCGGCACGCCCTTCGGCCATGTGGCCGGCGGCACCCCGGCCTCGGTCGCCAAGCTGACCGAAGCCGACCTGAAAGCGATCCACGCCGCCTACTACCGGCCGGACAACGCCATCCTGATCCTGACCGGGGACATCACGCCGGAGGCCGGCTTCGCCCTGGCGGAGAAGGCCTTCGGCGGGTGGGCCAAGCCCTCGACGCCGGCGCCGGACCAGCCGGCGATCACGCCCAAGGCGGCGCCGCGCGCCATCGTCATCGACCTGCCTGGAACCGGCCAGGCGGCGGTGACCGTGGCCAAGCTGGGCATCCCGCGCAGCGCCCCGGACTACTATCCGGGCGTGGTGGCCAACACCGTCCTGGGCGGCGGCTACTCCGCCCGCCTGAACCAGGAGATCCGCATCAAGCGCGGCCTGTCCTACGGGGCCTCGTCCTCCCTGGCGCCCCGCCGGACCACCGGCCTGTTCCGCGCCGCGGCCCAGACCAAGAACGAGTCCGCGCCTCAGGTGCTGGACCTGATCACCACCGAGATGGGCAAGCTGGCCGCCGAGCCGGCGAGCGCCGAGGAGCTGAAGGCGCGCAAGTCGGTGCTGATCGGCGGCTTCGGGCGCAGCATCGAGACCACCGATGGCCTGGCCGGCATCCTGGGCAACCTGGCCCTCTACGGCCTGCCGATGAGCGAGTTCAACGCTTACACCGCCAAGGTGGACGCGGTGACCCCCGACCAGGTCCTGACCTTCGCCAAGGCCCACCTGGACCCGGCGGGCGTGACGGTGATCATCGCCGGCGACGCCAAGGCCTTCGCCGAACCCCTGAAGGCCAAGCTGCCGAACCTGGAGGTGATCCCGGCGGCGGAGCTGGATCTCGATAAGGCGAGCTTGCGGAAATAGCGGCGGGCTGTCGCAGATCCCCCGGATGTCATCCCGGAAAGCCGCGAAGCGGCTTGTCCGGGACCCATACGCGCGGGGTTTGCAGGACAGATCGTTGTCTATGGGTCCCGGCTTTCGCTGACGCGAAAGCCGGGATGACACAGCTTTGCGCCGGCCCGCTGGGCCAGCGCGTCGCTGTTAGTGCCGGAACACCCGCACGCCGGTGAAGGCCATGGTGACGCCAGCTTCGTCGGCGGCGGCGATGACCTCGGCGTCGCGGATCGAGCCGCCGGGCTGGATCACCGCGGTGGCGCCGGCTTCGGCCGCCTGGATCAGGCCGTCGGCGAAGGGGAAGAAGGCTTCCGAGGCGCAGGCCGAACCCTGGGCGAGGCTCACCGGCAGGCCGGCGGTCTCGGCGGCTTCGGCCGCGCGGATGGCGGCGATGCGGGCGCTGTCGCGGCGGTTCATCTGGCCGGCGCCGATGCCGGCGGTCTGGCCGTCCTTGGCGAAGACGATGGCGTTGGATTTCACATGCTTGGCCACGGTGAAGGCGAACAGCATGTCGCGCACCTCGGTGTCGGTGGGCTGGCGCTTGGTGACGATCTTCAGGTCGGCTGGCGTGAGGCGCGAATTGTCCCGGCTCTGGACCAGGAAGCCGCCCGCCACCTGCTTGAAGAGGTCGCCCTTGGCGGTCGCGTCCGGCATGCCGCCAGTGATCAGGAGGCGCAGGTCCTTCTTCTTGGCGAAGAGGGCGATGGCTTCCTCATCGGCCTCGGGGGCGACGACGACCTCGGTGAAGATCTTGATCATCTCGCGGGCGGCGTCGGCGGTCAGGCGCTGGTTGACGGCGACGATGCCGCCGAAGGCTGATACGGGATCGCACTGCAGGGCGCGCTCGTAAGCCGTCTTCAGGTCGCCGCCGAGGGCCACGCCGCAGGGATTGGCGTGCTTGATGATGGCGACGGCGGCGCCGGCCTTCGGGTCAAACTCGGCCACCAGCTCAATGGCGGCGTCGGTGTCGGCGATATTGTTGTAGGACAGGGCCTTGCCCTGCAGCTGGCGGGCGGTGGCGACGCCGATGCGGGGGTTCTCTTCCCGATAGAAGCTCGCCGACTGGTGCGGATTCTCGCCATAACGCATCGTCTGGACCAGGGCGCCGGCGAAGGCGCGGCGCCGCGGGGCCTCGTCGCCCAGCGACTTGGCGAACCAGGTGGAGATGGCGGCGTCATAGGCCGCGGTGCGGGCATAGGCGCGGGCGGCCAGGCGCTTGCGAAGCGCCAGGTCCGTGGTCCCGTCGGCCTTCAGGGCGTCGAGCACTTCCTGGACGTCGGCCAGTTCGGTGCAGACACAGACATATCCGTGGTTCTTGGCCGCCGAACGGATCATGGCCGGGCCGCCGATGTCGATGTTCTCGACGCAGGTCTCGAAGTCCCCGCCCTTCGCGACGGTCGCCTCGAAGGGGTAGAGATTCACATAGACCAGGTCGATGCCGCCGATGCCGTGCTCAGCCATGGCCTTGGCGTGTTCCGGCGCGTCGCGCACCGACAGCAGGCCGCCGTGGACGATGGGATGCAGGGTCTTCACCCGGCCGTCCATCATCTCCGGGAAGCCGGTCAGCTCGCTGATGTCCTTCACCGCCAGGCCGGCGTCGGCGATGGCCGCACGGGTGCCGCCGGTGGAGACCAGCTCGACGCCCATCTCGGCCAGGGTCTTGGCCGCCTCGATCAGGCCGGTCTTGTCGGAAACCGAGATCAGGGCGCGTTTGATGGGCGCGCGGTCGGCGGGGGGCGGGAAGTCGGGGGCGGCGGGCACGCGAGGCGTCTCCTGTGATGTGAACACGAAGATGCCCAGGCGAGCGGCGCTATGAGATCCGCGCTCCCCGGTGGTCGCCCACCTTGATTTCGCCAGTCACGCGGATGGTCGGGCTTTAGGCGCGAAGGCCTGAAAGGTCAATGTGGCGGCGGCCAGGCTTCGGCGGCGGCGAGTTTCCAGCGCAGGCGGGCGCCGGCGTCGGCGCGGGCGTGGCCGCGCAGCACCACCTGGTGGCAGCGGCGCGGCTGGCCATCCTCAAAGTGGACAGAGGTCTCGATGGCCACCTCCTGGGCGTCGTTGCGCAGCCACCAGCCGGTCTCGTCGCCCTCGGCCCGCAGCAGCACGCTCTTGCCGTCGCGGGCCAGGCTGGCGCGGACGTCCGGATGGATCTGGAAGCGCACCGCATAGGGGAAGAACCGGCGCTGGCCTTCGGCGGCCGCGGTGTCGCCCATGGGGGTCAGCCGGTCCTCGCCGCGCAGCTCGTCGGCGGCCAGGTCCAGGAACAGCCGCCGCTCGTGGCGCAGGCGGAAGGCCTTGGCCCAGCCCTCGTGGGACAGTTCCAGCCAGACCCCGCCATCGGTCTCCTGGCGGCGGTGCTCCACCGCGGCGTAGGCGCCGGCCAGGCGGGGGCCAAGGGCTGCGGCCAGCAGGCCGCGCACCGGCTCGCCGCAGGTTCCATCGGCCAGGGACAGGGTGGAGGCGGCGTCGGCCAGGCGCAGGGCCTGGGGCCCCAGGGCGTCCGGCGACCAGGCGCACGCGCCGATCATCCGCTTGCCCTTGGCCAGGATTTCCAGGGCCAGGGGCTGGGCGCAGGCGGTCAGGCTCCAGGGTCCCTCGGCCGGGGCGGCGGCGTCGGCCACCACCTGCAGGCTGCGGCTCTCCAGGCGCTGGAAGCCGTTGCGGCCGGCCGGCGGGCGGCCCGTCTCGCCCTCACTGGCGCGGGCGGCGGCCACATAGGCCCGTGAGCGCGCCTCGCCGCCCTGCAGGCCGGGCAGGCCGCCATCGGCCAGGGTGAAGAACCGCACGGCGCCGGCCAGCCGGTCCATGGCCCGCATCATCTCGTCGGGGCCTGCGACCCCGCGCTGGACCAGGGCCTCATCCAGGGTCTGGAGGTCGAACAACAGCTCCAAGGCCGCCGCCGGACAGCGGGAGGCGTGGCCGCCATCGGCCTGGACCGTGTGGGGCAGGGCCTGCTCCAGGCGCACCAGCCCCCGGTCCATCAGCTGTTCCCCCGCCTCCCCAGCCAGGGCGGCGCCGGCCAGGGCCACGGCGAGGGCGCGCTCGGCCGCATGGGTCGGGGGCTCCAGGTCACCCAGCAGGCAGCGCGCCTGGCGGGCGAGGTCTTGGGCCACCTGGTCGCGCTCAACGTCGCTGGCCGTGGCGCAGATCACATGCGCCGCGCAGGCCAGGTTGAACACCCGCCGCTCCAGGATCTCCGGGCTCCAGGAAAAGCTGTTCCAGCGGCCGAACACCCGGCTCCAGTCCAGGGTCAGGCGCAGGCCCTCGGTGGCCCCCACCGAGCCGCAGGCCAACAGGTCGCCCATCCAGTCCAGGCCGTGCAGCACCTGGGCGAACTTGCGCGAGGGGCTGGGCCGATCCCAGGGATCGCCGCGGGTTCCGGTCTCCAGGGCGACGCCGCCGAACTCGAACCGGCCGGCCAGGATCTGGCGGCCGATCTCCAGGTTGGGCGGGCGAGGATCGCGGGGTCGGGCCGCCAGGCCGTGCGGCCGGGGCCGGGCGATCCGCCAGCGGTGCATCGGGCTGCCAGTCCATTCCCGGCGCAGCTGTTTGCGCGCGCCCTCAGCCAGGGCCAGCGCGAAGAGGCCCCCGGGCAGGCGCGTCAAAGCCGCAAGCCCGTCCGCCATGGCTGGATCCTAGCCGCCGCGCAGGGCGGCGATGTTGGCGGCGTAGGCGCTGGGGCCGCCCTTGAACACCGCGGTCCCGGCCACCAGGGCCGTGGCCCCGGCCTGCAGGCACAGGGGCGCGGTCTCGGGCGTGACGCCGCCGTCCACCTCCAGCGGGATGTCGCGGCCGGTGGCGTCGATCATCTCGCGCAGCTTCTCGATCTTGGCGAGCTGGGAGCGCATGAACTTCTGGCCGCCGAAGCCGGGATTGATCGACATGACCAGGATCAGGTCGATCTCGTCCATCATCCACTCGATCACCGAGGGCGAGGTCGAGGGGTTGAACACCACTCCGGCCTTGCAGCCCATCTGGCGGATCAGCTTCAGGGTCCGGTTCAGGTGCGGCCCGGATTCCGGATGGACGCTGATGATGTCGGCGCCGGCCTGGGCGAAGGCCTCAATGTAGGGATCCACCGGCGCGATCATCAGGTGCACGTCGAAGGGGATCTTCACGTGCGGCTTCAAGGCTTTGACGATGTCGGGGCCAAGGGTGATGTTCGGCACGAAGTGGCCGTCCATCACGTCGATGTGCAGCCAGTCGGCGCCGGCGGCTTCAACGGCGCGGGCTTCTTCGCCCAGGCGGGAGAAGTCGGCGGCCAGGATGGACGGCGCGATGATCGGGGAGGCGGGCATGTCCTGGGATTACCGGGGCGCGCCGCCTGGGCCAACCCCCTATTGCGGCGTTCGGCGGAAACGCACGGCGTAGAAGCCGTCGCCGCCCCCGGCGCGGTGCTGCGGCAGCAACCGCAGCGCGCCGTCCGGCGTCAGGCTCGCCTCGGGGGCGCCGGCCTCGCCCGGCAGGGCCGGTTCGATTCTGAACTCCGGATGGCGGGCCAGGAAGCCGGTGGTCTGGGCCTCGCCCTCCTCGGGCTCAAGGGAGCAGACGCAATAGACCAGCCGCCCGCCAGGGGCGACCTTGGCGGCGGCGGCGTCCAGCATGCGGGCCTGGACCCCGGCCAGGGCGGCGATGTCGCCGGGCTTGGCGGCCCACAGCACATCCGGATTGCGCCGGAAGGTGCCGGTGGCCGAGCAGGGGGCGTCCAGCAGCACCGCCTCGAAGCGGCGCGGATCCTCCCAGGTCGCGGCGTCGGCGGTGATGATCTCGGCGGCGAGGCCGGTGCGCTCGAGATTCTCCTTCAGCCGTTCCAGCCGGGCGGCGGAGCGGTCGAGGGCGGTGACGCTGGCGCCGGTGGCGGCCAGCTGGAGGGTCTTGCCGCCGGGGGCGGCGCAGAGGTCAAGCGCGGTCTGGCCGGGTTGGGCGTCCAGCAGGCGAGCCGGGACGGCGGCGTTGGCGTCCTGCACCCACCAGGTCCCGTCATCGAAGCCGGGCCAGGCCGAGACATCGCCGCGTTTGGCGGTCCGGAGGGTCCCGCCGGCCAGGCTCTCGGCCTCCAGCACGCCCGCCAAGGTGGGATCGGCCGCCTTCAGGCTGAGATCAGTGGCCGGCTCGGTGGCGATCACGGCGGCGATGGCGCGGGCCGTGTCCTCGCCATAGGCGGCGCGCCAGCGGGCGAACAGCCAGGACGGCGCCAGGGCCTCGGGATCAGCCAGGTTCGGCGGCTCATGGGTCAGCTTGCGCAGCACGGCGTTGACCAGGCCCTTGAACGGTCGTGTCGCCGCGGAAGCGGCGGCCAGGTCGACGCTGGCGGCCACGGCGGCGTAGGCCGGCGCGCCCATGGCGAAGGCCAGGGCGGCGCCCAGGCGCAGGGTGTTCTTCACCGCCTCGGGCGGCGGCTTGGCCAGTCGCGCCTCCAGGGCCCGGTCGATGGGCCCCAGGTGACGCAGGGCGGCCAGGGTCAGGGCGCGGGCG
>NZ_JBHTLQ010000055.1:0-21030 GCF_042679085.1 Phenylobacterium conjunctum
CCACCCAGAGGCGCCGCGGCCCGGCGCATCAGCCCCTCGGCCTCCACCGGGTCAGGCGCCGGCAGGCCCAGCACCGCGCAGCCGGCGGCCATGCGGTCGAGGTGCGCCTCCAGGCGGATCAGGCCGCCATCCTGGGCCAGCACGGTCTCGAACAGCCCATCGCCCAGCAGCAGGCCGCGGTCATCCAGGGGCACGGTCACGCGACATCTCCCGTCAGCGCCGCGACCAGGGCGGCGATCTTGGCCTCGGTCTCGGCCAGTTCGGCGGCGGGGTCGCTGTCGGCCACGACGCCGGCTCCGGCCCGCGCCTCGACCGCCCAGCCGGCGTCGTCCCGCCGACAGGCCAGGGTGCGGATGAGCACGCTGGAATCCAGCGCCCCATCGGCCCCGGCCCAGAACAGCGAGCCGCAATAGGGGCCGCGCGGCGGCTCCAACCCGGCGATGATCTTCATGGCCTGGACCTTGGGCGCGCCGGTGATCGAGCCCGGCGGAAAGGCGGCCCGCAGCAGGTCCAGGGCCGAGCGCCCGTCGGCCAGCCGGCTGCGCACCGTCGAGACCAGGTGATGCACATTGGCGAAGCTCTCGGTCTCGCAGAGTTCCGGGACCACCACGCTGCCCGGCCGGCTGACCCGGGCCAGGTCGTTGCGCATCAGGTCGACGATCATCAGGTTCTCAGCCCGGTCCTTGGCGCTGGCGGCCAGCTCCTGGGCCAGGGCGGCGTCGGCCTCCGGGGTCGCGCCGCGCGGCCGGGTGCCCTTGATCGGCCGGGTCTCAGCCTGGCCGTCCGCATCGAGCTTGAGGAACCGCTCCGGCGAGTTGGACACCACCGCCGCCCGTTCCAGGCGCAGATAAGCGGCGAAGGGCGCCGCGCTCGACCGCGCCAGGCGGGCCAGGACGTCGAAGGGCCGCACCCCCTCGGCCAGCCGCCCGCGCCACTGGCGGGCGATATTGGCCTGGAAGATCTCTCCCGCCCCGATGCGCGCCACCACCTCAGCCACCGCGGCCTGGTAGGCGGCCCCGTCCGAGCCGGTCAGTCCCTCGGCCAGCCGCCCGCGCCGCTGCGGCCGGGGCAGGGTCTGCAGCCAGGTCATGGCCTCGAAGGCGGCGTCCTCGGCCTCGACCTCGTCAAACCCGCGCCCAAAGGCGGTGACCTGGCGAAGCTGATGGTCGAAGGCCAGCACCGAGCGATATCGGGCCGCGGCCAGGTCCGGCCAGCCGGGGCTGCGAGCCAGGCCCAGGGCCTCCACCCGGTCGCCCAGCTCGTAGGCGCAGAGCCCGGCCACCCCGCCCTGGAACGGCGGGCCGTTGGACAGGTGTTCGCCGGTCGGCCCGAGCAACTCGGCCAGGGCCTCGAAGGGGTCGCGCGGATCCTCCGCGCCCAGGGTCAGGGTCGCCTCAGGGCGCCGCGCCAGATAGGACCAGCGCCCCCGCGGCCCGCCGCCGCCGGAGACCAGGGCGAGCGTCCACGGCTCATCCGCATAGGCCGAGATCACCCCCAAGGGGTCCCGCCACGCCGTCCGGAGCTGCGCCGCCACCTGCATGGGCTGGCCTTAGCGGTCCCCCCGTCGCGAGGGAAGGGCTCAGGCCGCCGTCGTGCGCCCGCCGCCCTTCACGAACATCAGCCCGACGAAGCCGATGGCCAAGAGGATGGTGATGGTCGCGAACCCGCCCTGCTGGGTGTGGGTCAGCTTGGTGCCCAGGTTGACCATCATCGGCCCCAGCCAGCCGGTGGCGACGCCGGACAGGGCGTAGACCCCGAAGAAGGCCCCGGTCTGTTCCGGCGGGGTCAGGCGCGTCAGCAGGGTTCGGCTGGAGGCGTACTGGGCGGTGATGAAGATGGCGTTGGAGAAGCCGATCAGGATGAAGATCCATTCCGGCAGGGTGGTGAAGAACGGCCCGTCCCACAGCGGCGCGTGGGTCGCGACGTCATAGGGCCAGAAGTAGAGGATCTTATCCGGCGCCATGCCTAGGAAGGCGATGATACCCAGGAGCGACATGCCGATGGAGATGCGCACGGAATTCTTCGGGCCGAGGTGGGCGTCCATCCAGTGGCCGACAAAGCCGCCCAGCACCGCCAGGACCGACAACAGGATGCCGAAGAACAGCATCTCCAGCGGCCCCCATTTCATCACCCCGGTGGCGTAGATGCCGGCATAGATCAGCACTGCGTTCATGCCGTCGACATAGAACATCCGGCTGCCCAGATAGACGGCGGCGTCCTTGTACTGGCCCACCGTCATCACCATGCGCACCAGGCTCCTGGCGCCATCGGCGAAGGCCTTGGCCACCGGCACGCCGGAGGGGGGCGCGTCGGGGGTGAACAGGAACAGCGGGATGGCCCCCAGGCCGAAGACGCCCGCGGCCAGCAGGGCCACCACCCGCTGCGGCTCCGCCGCCGCCGGGTCCAGGCCGAACAGCGGCGCATGCGGCACCCAGGCCCAATCCACCTTGCCCGGCAGGGCGAAGGCCCAGGCGGTGAAGGCGAGCGCGGTGACGGCGAAGGCGTTGCCGAGCGCCAGGGCCAGGCCCGAGGCCTTGTGCGCCGCGCCCAGGCCCGCGGCCCGGATCAGCAGCGAATTGTGCAGCACCTCCGAGAAGGCGAACAGCACCCCGATCAGGGTGATCAGGATCATGGTCGTGGTCACCGACAGGCCCGAGCCGTCCGGCTTGGCGAACCACAGGGCCGCGATCATCGGGACCATCAGGGCCACGATCAGGCCCAGCCAGGTCTTGCGCCGGCCCAGCTGGTCGATGGACGATCCCAGCAGCGGCGCGGTGGCCATGACGATCCAGCCGCCATACTGGCTCCAGCGCGAGATCACCTCCTGGCCGCGCACCGGATCGCCCACCATCACCGCCGCCACATAGGGCGCGAAGATGTAGATGGTGATCAGGATCACATAGGGGTTGCGAGCGCCCTCGAACAGCGACCAGGCCACCCCGCCTCGTCCCAGCCTGCCGTCACCTCCGACCTCTGACGCAATCGGCGGATCGGCGATGGCCGACGGGCCGTGGGTTTCCACGGCGGGCTCTAGTCCTGACACTGGCGGCTCCCTGCGGGCCGCTCTTCAGCGACGGCCTCGTCCGGCCAAGTTAGCCCCAACCATGTCGAAGTAGAGTCTAAATCGAACATCGGGTCTGGAAACTTGCGCCGCTCCCGCAAGGGAAGGATGATCCCCCCATTCAACTCATAAATTTTCAGGGAGAAGCGTCATGGGCCTATTGGACGGCAAGGTCGCCATCATCACCGGCGCCGGCGGCGGTCTGGGCGAAGCCTACGCCAAACTGTTCGCCAAAGAAGGCGCCAGCGTCGTGGTCAACGATCTGGGCGGATCCCGCGACGGGTCCGGCTCGGGCACGAGCGCCGCGGCCCAGAAGGTGGTCGACGAGATCATCGCCGCCGGCGGCAAGGCCGTGGCCAATGGCGACGACGTCTCCACCATGGAAGGCGGCGAGAACATCCTGAAGACCGCGCTCGACGCCTTTGGCCAGGTGGACATCCTGGTCTGCAACGCCGGCATCCTGCGCGACAAGACCTTCGCCAACACCACCGAGGCCGACTGGGACCTGGTGGTGAAGGTCCACCTGAAGGGGACCTATTGCTGCACCATGCCGGTCTGGAAGTGGCTGAAGGACAACGGCAAGCCCGGCGTCATCGTCATGACCAGCTCGACCTCGGGCCTCTACGGCAATTTCGGCCAGTCCAACTACGGCGCCGCCAAGGCCGGCATCTACGGCTTCATGCGCGTGCTCTCCATCGAGGGCCGCAAGTACGGCATCCGGGTCATGGGCCTGGCGCCCGGCGCCTTCACCCGCATGACCTCCGACCTGCCTGGCCGCCAGGGTCGTGAGCCCGATCCCATGAGCCTGCCGGAGAACATCGCGCCCGGCGTGCTCTACATGGTCTCCGATCTCGCCGCCGACCACACCGGCAAGGTGCTGGGCGTCTCGTCCCGCGGCGTGCGAGAGATCAAGATGATGCAGACTGACGGCTTCACGCCCGGCCGGCCCTACACCGCCCAGGACGTCGCCGAACACGCCGCCGAGGTGTTCTTCCCCGAAGCCCCGCAGAAGACCGCCGCCAGCGCATGACCCTGACTCAGCTGCCCGCCCAGGCCCCGGACGTTTCGTGGCCCACCCAGGCCTGGCCTGAGGGCGACCTGCCCAAGGGTCTGGACCGGACCCGATTCGACGCCCTCATGGACAAGGGCTTCGCCGACTTCGGCGAGACCCACGCCGTGGTCGTGGTCCAGGGCGGGCGGCTGATCTTCGAGCGCTACGGTCCCGACCACGGGCCGGACAAGACCTGCCTGTCCTGGTCGAAGGCCAAGAGCATCACCCAGGCCCTGGCCGGCCTGATCGTCGGCGACGGCAAGCTGGACATCTTCGCCCCCGCCGACGTTCCCGAGTGGAAGACGCCGGGCGATCCTCGCGGGGCCATCACCCTGGACCTATTGCTGCGCATGTCCAGCGGCCTGGAATTCTCCGAGATCTACCTGCCGGACCAGCCCTCGGACACCATCGCCATGCTCTGGGGCGAGGGGAAGGACGACGCGGCCCACTACGCCGCCGACAAGCCGCTCGCGCACCCGCCGGGCAGCTTCTTCTCCTATTCCAGCGGCACGACCAACATCGTCGCCCGCACCCTGTCCCGCGCCCTGGGCGCCTACGGCCCCGACTTCGAGGCCTATATGCGCACCCGGCTGTTCGAGCCCCTGGGCATGACAAGCCCGATCCCCAAGTTCGACAAGGCCGGGACCTTCCTGGGCTCGTCCTTCTGCTTCACCACCGCCCGCGACTTCGCCCGCTTCGGCCTGCTCTATCTGCGCGACGGGGTCTGGGAGGACCGCCGCCTGCTGCCGCCGGGTTGGGTCGACTACGCGCGAACCCCCACCTTCCAACAAGCCGACTGCACAGATGACGCCTACGGCGCTCACTGGTGGCTGGGCCTCGGCGGGCCGGGCAGTTTCTCGGCCAATGGCCATGAGGGCCAGTACACGGTCTGCGTTCCCGACCTCGACATGGTCTTCGTCCGCCACGGCAAAACCCCCGCCGAGCGCCGCGACGACCTGAAGGCCTGGGTGCGGGAGACCATCGGGCTGTTCCGGGGCTGAGCTTAAAAGGGGTGGGTCTTGAGCCTCGCCCCCAACCCTGCTCCAACTGGCGGCTTCGCAGCCAGGACGCCCGCATGACCGCCGCCGCCAGCCCCCGTGTCGAACTGACCCTTCGGGGCGTGATCCTCGGGATCGCCATCACCGCGGTGTTCACCGCCGCCAATGTCTATCTGGGCCTGAAGGTCGGCCTGACCTTCGCCTCCTCGATCCCCGCGGCGGTGATCTCCATGGCCCTGCTGCGGGCCGTGAAGTCCTCTACCATCTACGAGAACAACATCGTCCAGACGGTGGCCTCGGCGGCGGGGGCTATGGCCTCAGTGATCTTCGTCCTGCCAGGCCTGGTGATGATCGGCTGGTGGACCGGCTTTCCGTTCTGGATCAACTTCAGCATCTGCGCCGCCGGCGGTGTGCTGGGGGTGATGTACACCATCCCCCTGCGCCGGGCCCTCGTCACCCAGTCCGACCTGCCCTACCCCGAAGGCGTCGCCGCCGCCGAGGTGCTGAAGGTCGGCTCCGGCGCCCGCGACGCCGAGGCCGCCGGCGAAGGCAAGGCGGGCCTCGCCGCCATCACCCTGGGCTCGGTCGCCTCGGCCCTGTTCGCGTTGGGAACCGGGCTCAAGGTGTTCGCCGCCGAGGTCACCGCCTTCACCCGCATCGGGACCACTGGCGCGGCCACCGGCATCGGCGCCTCCATGTCGCTCGCCCTGGTCGGTGCGGGCCACCTGATGGGGATCGCGGTCGGGATCGCCATGGCCACGGGCCTGGCCATCGCCTGGGGCGTGGCTGTCCCTGTCCTGACCCACCTCTATCCGGCCGCCGGCGACGCCGCCGACGTGGCCACCAAGATCTGGTCGACCAAGGTCCGCTTCATCGGCGCCGGCGCCATCGGCGTCGCCGCCATCTGGACGCTCGGCAAGCTCGCCGCCCCGGTCACCCGGGGCCTGGCCTCGGCCCTGGCCGCCCAGGCCAAGCGCAAGGCCGGGAACGCCGACGACCTGCCGCTGGTGGAACGCGACATGCCCATCGGCTGGGTGGCCCTGACCTCGCTCGCCTGCCTGGTCCCCATCGCGATCCTGATCATCAAGTTTGTGGGCGCAGGCCCGCTCGCCCCCCTCGTCGCCCCGCTCACCGGCGTGGCGCTCGCCTATATCGTCATCGCCGGCTTCGCCGTGGCCGCCGTCTGCGGCTACATGGCCGGCCTGATCGGCTCGTCCAACAGCCCGGTCTCCGGCCTCGCCATCCTGGCGGTGCTGGGCGCGGCCCTGATGACCGCCGCCATCGCCAAGCCACTGATCGGCGACGGCGATGTGAAGCCCCTGGTGGCCTTCGCCCTCTTGGTCACTGGCGTCCTGCTGGCCGTGGCGGTCAGCGCCAACGACAACCTGCAAGACCTGAAGACCGGCCAGTTGGTCGACGCGACGCCCTGGCGCCAACAGGTGGCCCTGGTGATCGGCGTGGTCGCCGGCTCCGCCGTGATCCCGGTGATCCTGAACCTGCTGAACGCGGCCAACGGCTTTGTCGGCGGGCCGGAAGGCATCTCGCACGATCCCCTGCCCGCGCCCCAGGCGACCCTGATCTCGACCATCGCCACCGGGGTGATCGGCGGCAAGCTGGACTGGGGCCTGATCGGCGTCGGCGGCGTGCTGGGCGCGGTCCTGGTGCTGGTGGACGAGACCCTGCGCCGGGTCACGCGCAACCGCGCCGCCGGCCCCCTGGCCCTGCCGCCGCTGGGCGTCGGCATCGCCATCTACCTGCCCTCGGCCGTGACCTTCCCCGTGGTGCTGGGCGCGCTGGCGGGCTGGATCTATGACCGCCTGGTGAGCCGCGGCCCCTCGGGCGAAGTCGCCAAGCGCCTGGGCGTGCTGGCGGTCTCGGGCCTGATCGTCGGCGAGAGCCTGTTCAACGTGGCGCTCGCCGGCCTGATCGTCGCCACCAACAAGGGCAGCCCCCTGGCCATCGTCGGCGACGCCTTCGAAGGCCCGGCCACCCTGCTCGCCGCCGCCGCCTTCGTCCTGGTTCCGCTGGCCCTCTACCTCTGGAGCTCGGCGAGAGCGAAGAAGGTCTAGTCTTCTCCTCCCCCAGGAAATGGGGGAGGATTATGGGCGCGGACGGCCACGGCCAGTTCCTCGCGCATCACCGTCTTAAGCCGCTCCGGGCTGAGGATCTCCACCTTGTCGCCCCAGGTGAACAGGTGCCAGGCCAGCTCGCGCATGCCGCCGGCCTGGAAGGTGGCGAGCACCGAGCCGTCCGGCTGGCGCTCAAGCGTCTGGGTCGGGTGGAAGCGCCAGCCGAGGGCCTCTTCGGCGCCGTGCGGCAGGATGCGAAGCCGCACCTCTTCCACCCCGTCCTGATAGATGCCGAAGCTGCGGGTGACGAAGGCCTGCAGGGTGAAACCCTCGGGCCGGGTTCCCGGCGTCGGGCTGAGCTTGATGTCGCGGATGCGGTCCAGACGCCAGGTGCGCGGCTCCGTCCCCCCGCCTTCCGCGCCCACCAGGTAGTTCGCCCGCCCGAACAGCAGGCCAAACGGCGTCACCTCCCGCTCGCGGCCTGGCGTCGAGCCGCCCTCATATTTGAACTTCAGCCGGCGCAGCGACATGATCGCCTCGCGGATGGGGGTCAGCACCGTCTCGTCCTCGAAGGGCCGGGGGCCGGCCTGGAACGAGGTGATCTCGGCCTCCAGCAGGGCCTCCATGTCCGGGGCGAGTTTGCGCCGCACCCCGGCCCGCACCGCCGACAGCACCTTCTGCTCCAGGCTGGCCAGGGCCTGGGCCCGCGTGCTGGCGCCCAGGCTGCGGAAGTTGTCGGCGGCGGCGCGCAGGGCGGCGAACTCGTCGGCCGTCGGGGCCTGGAAGATGCTGTCGAGACCCGCCGGAATTCGGAACCGGCGGGTGGGCGGGTCGTCCACCTCCTCCATCTGCGGGAAGGCCTCGCGGACAGCGTCGCGCATCCGCTCGGCGGTGCGCCGGCCGACCCCCATGGACCCGGCCATCTCGTCGAGCGTTAGACCTTCGGCGGAAGACGCCAAGAGGCGGGCCAGCTCCAGGAGACGGGTCGCCTTCTCATGCCGCAAAGCCGGCTCCCTCCAGAAAACCAGAACAGAGCAAAAACGTACGTCCGTTTCTGACGCATCGCAAGCCTAGCGTGAGGATGTCGAAACGAAAGGAGCTTCCCATGCCGAACGTCGCTCGCCTCGCCGCCCGCCGCCCGCAGCGTTCGGAGCCGCTGTTCCTGTTCGACGCGCGCCGCCCCATCCGCGCCGCCAACACCGACATGATCGACCAGGTCATCACCCACGCCGACCTCTGCGCCCGCCTGGCGGGCGGCCGCCTGAAGCTGCAGGTCAGCCGCCTGATGGCCGATGCCCTGATCACCCAGGGCCGGCTGGCCGAGGACGACTATCGCCTGTGCGACCTGACCGTGATCTGGGACGAGGCCGAGGGCCAGGTGGTCCAGGTCCGCGACGACGCCCGCGTCCGCGACGCCGCCGCCCGCTGGGCCGAATGGGACGCCCTGTGGGACGAGGACAGCTATGCGGTGGAGGACCTGCCGCAATCGGTGGCGGCCTAGGCCTCACCGCTCATCCCGGCGAATGCCGGGAACCAGATCATAGGACTCGGCGCCATCCGGAAAGCGCGTAAATCGAGCGAACTGCACACCTACGCGCCGTCATCTGGATCCCGGCATTCGCCGGGATGAGCGGAGGGATGGAAACACAGAACGGCGCCCGATCGCCCGGACGCCGTTCCTCCCCGTGCATCAGGCCCCGACGCCGCCCCCTGGGAAGAGTGAGGGCGGGCCGGAAGCCGGATTTCTTCAATACTTCACGGTGAACGAGGCCCCGAAGGTCCGCGTCTGGCCCGGGAAGCGGACGATCAGGTTCGAGTTATTGCTGATCGCCGGGTAGTAGTACTTGTCCGCCAGGTTGCGGCCCCACAGGGACAGCTCCCACTTGTCATCCAGGGAATGGATGCCGATCGAGCCGTTCAGCAGGCTGTAGGACGGGATCGCGAACCGCGGGTCGCCTTCCAGGTCGGCGTGCGACTTGGACTGGTGACGCAGGTTCAGCGCCGCCTGCAGGCCCAGGTTTTCGGTCAGGTCACGCTTGTAGAGCGCCGTCAGGCTGCCCTGGAACTTCGGGCTGTAGAGGAAGGGCTTGCCGTCATAGCTGGCGGCCAGGCCGGCGGCGTTGATCCCCGTATAGCCCTTGATCTCGGTATGCAGGGCCGTCCCGGCGGCGATCACCGTCAGGTTCGAGGTGGCGCGCCAGGTCACGTCGCCGTCCACCCCATAGGCCTCCGACGTCGGGATGTTCTGCAGGCGGGCCAGGGCCGTGTAGATCGGGTCCTTGAAGTAGGTCGAGATCTGCTTGTCTTCGTAGTCGTAGTAGAAGGCCGCGACATTGGCCTGGACCCGACGCTCGAACAGGCCCGCCTTCAGACCCACCTCATAGGCGGTGAGCAGCTCCTGCTTGGCCGGGGCGTTCTGGCTGGCGATGTTGGCGGCGTTGACCGGGGTCGAGCCGGCCTTGGCGCCGCGCGAGATCGAGCCATAGACCAGCACGCTGCTGGTCGGCTGGTAGTTCACCGCCAGGCGCCAGGACACGTTCTCTTCGTCCAGGTTCGAGGTGACGATGCCGAAGGACTTGGCCGGGGGCGAGAAGGTGACGCAGGCGCCCTTGGTGATCGGAGCCGGGGTCGCGCCATAGACGCCGAAATAGAAGGTGCGGTTGAAGACGTTCACGTTCGGCAACATGTTGCCGTTGAAGTCCCGCGAGCAGCCCGCATAGTCCTGGGTGTCCTGGGTGTAGCGGATCGCCGCCGTCAGCTTCAGGGCGTCGTTGACCTTCCAGTCGGCGTTGACGAAGACGCTCTTGGTCTCGGTCTCGAAGTTGGCGATGTCGGAATAGGTCCGGAAGGCCTGGGACATCTCCAGCGCCGAATAGCCGGCGGTGTTGAACGGGTTCAGGCCCAGCGGCGGCAGGCCCAGGGCGGGCACGCCGATGATCGACAGGGTCGTCACCTGGTTGGCCAGGGCGTGGTCGCCCAGCATGGTGCGGTCGGCGTCGAGGATCTTGTCCTTGCCGTAGTAGAGGCCCGCGAGCCAGCTCAGTTGGCCGGCCTCGCCCTCGAAGTGCAGTTCCTCGGCGAAGGACTTGATCTCGCCATAGCCGCGCTGGACCAGGATCTCGAAGGGCGCGCCCGACCAGTCGAACAGGGCGTCACGCTCCAGCTTGTTGTAGCTGGTCAGGGAGACCATCCGCAGGCTGTCGCTGAACTCATAGCCAACCCGCAGCTTGGCGCCGACGAAGCTGTTGTCATTGGCCAGCGGACCGGCCAGGCCCAGGCCCGTGCCGACATCGGCCGCGCGCTGGTTGTAGGGCTCCCAGTCGGCCTGGTCGCCGTCCGTGGGCTGGTGCGAAGCGACGTAAGCCGCGACGCCGACGGCGTTGAACGGGCTGCCCGTGGTGGCCGGGTTGAAGGCGATGGCCTGGGCGGCCAGCGGGTCGGACTTGTCCTGCCAGTAGGTCAGGGCGGCGTCGATGCTGAGCGCGTCGGTGGGCTGGAAGGCGAGGCTGCCGCGCAGGCCCAGCTTGTTCACCCGGCCCAGGGTCTCGTTGCGGGTGTTGCTCTTCTGCCAGCCGTCCCAGCTGTTCTCCTTGCGGAACGCAAAGCGGCCCTGGAGGCGGTCGCCGATCGGCCCGCTGACCATGCCCTCGACATTGACCGTGCGGTTGTTACCGACCTCGACCGTGCCTTGGGCGCGGAAGTCCTCGGTGGGCTTGCCGGTGACGAAGTCGATCAGGCCAGCCGTGGTGTTGCGGCCATAGAGGGTGCCTTGCGGACCTTTGAGCACTTCCACGCGGTCCAGGTCATAGACCGGGCCGGTGTTCATGATGGGATAGGCGTAGGCCACCTCATCGACATAGGTGCCGACGGTGGAGGTGGCCGACATGTTGATCGTGTTGAAGCCGATCCCGCGCAGCGTATAGGTCGGGATGCCCTGATAGCTCTGCGACACCGAGAAGCTCGGCACCACGCTGGACAGGTCTTTCACGTCATTGACGTGCAGTTGGTCGAGGGTGTCGCCGCTGAAGGCCTGGATGGCCATGCCGATGGTGTTGGCCGTCTCCTCGCGCCGCTGAGCGGTGACGACGATGGCCTCGATGGTGTTCTCGCCTTCAGTCTCGGCCGCCAGGGCCGCCGTGGCGGTGACCAGGGCGCTGATCGAGGCGCCCAGCGCCAGGACGGCGCGCAGGGTGTGGGTGGTTCGCATCCGGTGTCTTCTCCCCATGGGTCCCGGCCGCCTCTTGAGGGTCAGCCGTGGTTTCGGCGGAGAGGCTCGCCAAGCGGGGCCCGACGGGCAAGCTATCGAAGCTGATAGGTTGAGTGGGAAACCGGAAGAGTTGTGCTCTTGCAGAGACAGTCGACGTAACGGCGCCCGCTAAAGTCCAAGCACCAGCCGCGCCATGATGTCCCGCTGGATCTCGTTGGAGCCGCCATAGATCGAGGCCGCCCGGTTGTTCAGGTAGCGCGCCATGCTGGTCAGCCCGTGCTCCGGCCCGATCACCGGGACGTTGGCGCCCGGCGCGCGGGCGTCGATCTGGTCCACCGCCGCGTAGTGGGCGAGGCCCTCGATGGCGATCTCGTCCAGGCGCTGCATGGCCTCCGTGCCCTGGGCCTTCAGCATGGACGAGGCCGGCCCCGGGTTCTTGCCAGACGCCAGCTCCGCCAGCACGCGATGCTCGGTCATCTCGATGGCCTCCAGGGCGACCCCGGCCGAGGCCAGCTTGGCGCGGAAGGCGGGGTCCTGGAGGAGCGGGCCGCCCCCACTGGCGGCTTCGTCCCTGGCCAGCGCCTTCAGCCGCTCGAAGCTCACCTTCAGCCCGGCCGCGGAACCGCCGCCACGCTCGAACTCCAGCAGGTACTTGGCCACCGTCCAGCCGGCGTTCTCATCCCCAATCCGGCCCGAGACCGGCACGCGGACATTGTCGAAGAAGACCTGGTTCACCTCGTGCTCGCCGGCCAGGGTGATGATCGGCTTCACCTCGATCCCCGGCGCCGTCATCTCCAGAAGCAGGAAGGTGATGCCGGCCTGGGCCTTGCCCTCGGTGCGGGTCCGCACCAGGCAGAACATCCGGTTGGCCCAATGGGCGTGGGTGGTCCAGATCTTCGAGCCGTTCAGCACATAGTGGTCGCCGTCGAGCACCGCGCGCAGCTGCAGGGCGGCCAGGTCGGACCCCGCCCCCGGCTCGGAATAGCCCTGGCACCAATAGTCCTCGCCCGACAGGATGCGGGGCAGGAAGAAGGCCTTCTGCTCGTCCGTGCCGTAGCCCATGATCACCGGGCCGACCATCTTCAGGCCCATGGGCGACAGGCTGGGCGCGCCGGCCCGCGCGCACTCGGCGGCGAAGATGTAGCGCTGCATCTCGTTCCAGCCGGTCCCGCCATACTGGACCGGCCAGGCCGGGGCGACCCAGCCGCGCTGGTGCAGGATGCGCTGCCAGGCCAGGCTGTAGTCCTTCTCCATGAAGACGCTGGTGGCCCGGCGGCCGGCCTGGCGCAGCTCCGGCGTCAGGGCCTCTTCCAGAAACTCACGGACCTCGGCCTGGAACGCCCGGTCCTGCGGGCTGAGATCAAGATTCATCGCGCACTTCCCCAGCGGCGCCGTTTCCCGGCGCACCATATGGGTTTAGCCATGACGGCGGATGGGTCGCCGATCAAGCTATCTGGAGTGATAGGCCGCCCCGAGTAGGAACCATCGGGATGAGTTTGCCGCAGACCGAAACCGACGCTGTGGCGGCGGACAGGCTGGCCCAGCAGATCGCCGAGCTGGGCCGCGAGATCGGCCTGCCCTTCATCGCCGCCAGCGCCGACATCTCCAGCCCCGACCCCATGCTGGGCGCCGATGGACGGCCCTATGCGGAGACGACCTTCCGCTGGCTGGACCCAGACCTGGCCTATTGGCGCGACCGCGGCTTCGCCCTGCGCTCGCCCTTCGTCATGGCCGCCCGGTACGTCTCAGAGCCGTTCTATTTCACCGACGGCCGCTTCGCGACCTGGCGGCCTGCGCCCCGGCTGGAAGGCATCGACGGGGCGGCGGCGGCGCGGGAGCATGGCGTCGCCGCCGCCATCATCGCCCCCGCCTACCTGCCCGGCGGGGTGATCGGAGCCATCGTCTGGGCGACGCCGGACCCGGCCCTGGACGTCGCCGCCGTCTTCGCGGCCCGGGCCGAGCACCTGCACGCCGCGGCGCTCAAGTTCATGGCCGTCCACCACGAGGCCCGCGGCGCCCTGCCCGCGGCCGGCGGCGCGCGGCTGACCCGCCGGGAGATCCAGTGCCTGAAATGGGCCGCGGCCGGAAAGACCGACCAGGTCATCGCCGAGCTGGTCCACATTTCGGCGCCCACGGTGCGCTTCCACCTGAAGAACGCCGCCCAGAAGCTGAACGTCGTCGGTCGCTCCCAGGCGGTGCGCGAAGCCGCCGCCCTCGGCTATGTCGGCGGCGGCTCCAACCCGGCGCGACGGCCGGGCCCTAAGCGCGAGGCCTAGACTCGCGCATACTTCGCGCTCATCTGCGCCATCACCTCGTCGAACTCGGCCACCACCTCGGAGATGATCTGCGAGACCGGCTTCACCGACTCGATACGCCCGGCGACCTGGCCCGACAGGGCGATGGAGGCCTCCATGTCGCCGCCAAAGTAGAGCGCCATGGCGTTGCGGAACTCCGGCGAGACGCCGTTTTCACCGGGGTCCTTTTCCAGCCGGGTGGTCTTCTCGGTGCGCAGGGCGCGGCAGGCGGGGCCGGGGCCGAAGCGGTTCAGGAACACCGTGTCGGTCTCCTTCGCCGCGACGATGGCGTCCTTCCAGTTCTGGTGCACCGGGCTCTCGGCGGCCGAGACCATGCGGGTGCCCATCTGGATCCCCTCGGCCCCCAAGGCGAAGGCCGCGGCCATGGAGCGGCCGTCGACCATGCCGCCGGCGGCGATCACCGGGACATTCACCTTGGAACAGACCAGGGGCAGCAGCACCATGGTGTTGACGTCGCGCGCGTTCTTGAAGCCGCCGCCCTCGGCGCCCTCGACCACCAGCCCGTCGACGCCAGCCTCGATGGCCTTGATCGCCGCCGACAGGGACGGGACCACGTGAAAGACCGTGAGGCCGGCCTCCTTAAGCTGGCTGCAATAGCGGTTCGGATCGCCGGCCGAGGTGGTGACGAACTTCACGCCCTGGTCGGCCACGAAGGAGACGATGTCGCCGTCCCGGACATAGGCCTGGGCGATGTTCACCCCGAACGGCTTGTCGGTCAGCTCGCGCATCTTGCGGATCTCCTCGCGCACGGCGTCGAGTTCGCCGGACGAGGTCTCGATGATCCCTAAGCCCCCGGCGTTGGACACCGCCGAGGCCAGGGCCGAGCGGGCGATCCAGCCCATGGGCGCCTGGACGATGGGATACTGGACGCCGAGCAGGTCGGTGATGCGGGTCTTGATGGTCACGGGGGCGTCCTCCCAAACGGTTGTTTGAACCCATTAGCCGGGGTCCTGGCCCCGCTCGTCAAGCCGTCGCCGAAAGGGGATGCCGCTTTCGCCGCACACCCTCTAAACTGGCGCCCTGCCCTCAGACGGAAGCGCCCATGTCCCTCGCCGACTTCATCAAGGCCCTGCCCAAGGCCGAGCTGCACATGCACATCGAGGGCAGCCTGGAGCCGGAGCTGATGTTCGCGCTCGCCGCGCGCAACAAGATCGCCCTGCCCTTCAAGTCGGTGGAGGAGGTCCGCGCGGCCTACGCCTTCTCGAACCTGCAGGACTTCCTGGACATCTACTACCAGGGCGCCCAGGTGCTGCTGACGGAAGAGGACTTCCAGGACCTGGCCATGGCCTATTTCCGCCGCCTGGCCGCCGAAGGCGGGGTGCACGCCGAGATCTTCTTCGATCCCCAGACCCACACCGACCGGGGCCTGCCCTTCAAGGTCGCCATCGACGGTCTGCTGGCCGGCATGGACCGCGCCCGGACCGAGCTCGGGATCACCTCCAAGCTCATCCTCTGCTACCTGCGCCACCTGGACGAGGACGCGGCCTTTGCGACCCTCAAGGCCGCCGAGCCCTGGCTGGACCGGATCGAGGGCGTGGGGTTGGATAGCTCCGAGGTCGGCCATCCGCCGTCCAAGTTCGCCCGCGTCTTCGCGGCCTCTCGCGAGCGCGGCCTGAAGCTCGTCGCCCACGCCGGCGAAGAAGGGCCGCCAGCATACGTCTATGAGGCCCTTGACCTGTTGAAGGTCGACCGCATCGACCACGGCAACCGCTCGCTCGAGGACGCCGCCCTGACCCAGCGCCTGGTCCGGGAGGGCATGACCCTGACCGTCTGCCCGCTGTCCAACCTCAAGCTCTGCGTCGTGAACGACCTGAAGGCCCACCCGCTGAAGCGGATGCTGGACCTGGGCCTGAAGGCCACGGTGAACTCCGACGACCCGGCCTATTTCGGCGGCTACCTGGCCGACAACTACCTGCAGACCGCCCAGGCCCTTGACCTGACCCGCGCCGAAATCGTCACCCTGGCCCGCAACAGTTTCGAGGGCGCGTTCCTGAGCGAGGCGGAGAAGGCGGGGTATATCGGCAAGCTGGAAGCCTTCACCTAGCCTAACACTGTCATCCCGGTTTCGGCGCAGCCGAAGACCGGGACCCATAGGCACCGATCTATCCTACCAGTCCTCGCGCGTATGGGTCCCGGACAAGCCGCTAGCGCGGCTTTCCGGGATGACACCCGGGGGAACGTCAGGCCGAAAAACTCGCCCGCAGGGTCGCCAGCGACGTCTCCCGGATCGGGCCTAAGTCCATGTCCGGGTCGAGCAGCAGCTGCATGGACAGGCCGAACAGCAGGGCCCCGGTCATCAGGGCGGCGGCGGCGGCGTCCAGGTCGGGTTTCACCACCCCTTCGGCCTGGCCCTGGCGGAACAGGGCCTCATAGCTTTGCTCCACCTGCTTGTGGGCGGCGGCGAAGGGCGCGCGCAGCTCCGAGACATCGGCCACCGCCGAGGCCAGCAGCACGAAATAGGCCCGCAGTTCCCCGTCACGCTCCAGGGCGGCCAGGAACACGTCCACATTGGCCAGCACCTGGTCGAGGCCGCTCATCCCCTCAACCCCGCGGTCCTCCAGCAGGGCGCCGATGCGCAGCTGCAGCCGCTCGATCATCGCCTCGATCAGGCCCTGCTTGGAGCCGAACCGCTGGGTGACGAGGCCACGGCTGTAGCCCGCGCGCTCGCCGATATTGGCGAAGGTGGCGGCGCCGATCCCCTGCTCCACCACCAGGCCCGCGGCGGCCTCGATCAGCCGGCGCTCGGACTCGTCGCGCCGCTCGGCCTGGCTGCGTCGGATTTTCGACGGGGTTTCCGTAAGGGACATGTTGCAAGCGTATGATACTTGTTGAACAACTAGCAAGTGGACGCCGCGCAGATCTGGCGCATCTCATCAGGGAAGATCCGGGAATGACCATCTCGACCGAGCTCGCCAACACCATTGTCGACCCCCGCGCCTATGCCGACGGCGACCGGGTGGACCAGGCCTTCGCCTGGCTGCGCCAGAACGCCCCCTTGGAACAGGCCCAGCCAGAAGGCTTCGATCCGTTCTGGGTCGTCACCCGCCACGCCGACATCCTGGAGGTCGAGCGCCAGAACGAGCTGTTCCACAACGGCGACCGCTCCACCGTGCTGACCACCATCGAGGCCGACCAGAAGGTCCGCGCCATGATGGGCGGCTCGCCCCACCTGGTCCGCTCCCTGGTCCAGATGGACAACCCCGATCACCTGGCCTACCGGCGCCTGACCCAGGGCTGGTTCATGCCGCAGAACCTGCGCAAGCTCGAGGACCGCATCCGCGAGATCGCCACCGGCTTCCTCGACCGTATGGCCGCCCAGGGCGGGTCCTGCGACTTCGCCCGTGATGTGGCCTTCCTCTACCCGCTGCACGTGATCATGGAGGTGATCGGCGTACCGGAGACGGACGAGCCCCGGATGCTGAAGCTGACCCAGGAGCTGTTCGGCTCGGCCGACCCGGAGCTGAACCGCACGGGCACGGAGACCTATGACGCCCAGACCGGCGTCGACACCATCCAGTCCGTGGTCATGGACTTCATGATGTACTTCAACGCCATGACCGAGGACCGCCGCAAGACGCCGCGCGAGGACCTGGCCACCGTGATCGCCAATGGCGAGGTCCACGGCCAGCCGCTCGGCCACCTGGAGGCCATGAGCTACTACATCATCGCCGCCACCGCTGGCCATGACACCACCTCGTCCACCACCGCCGCGGCCCTGTGGGCCATGGCCGAGAACCCCGAGCAGTTCGAGAAGGTGAAGGCCGACCGCAGCCTGATCCCCGGCCTGATCGAGGAGTCCATCCGCTGGGCGACCCCGGTGAAGCACTTCATGCGCACCGCCACCGACGACGCCGAACTGGCCGGCAAGAAGATCGCCAAGGGCGACTGGCTGTTCCTGTCCTATCCGTCGGGCAACCGCGACGAGACCGTCTTCGAAGACCCCTTCAAGTTCCGCGTCGACCGCACCCCCAACAAGCACGTGGCCTTCGGCTACGGCGCCCACGTCTGCCTGGGCCAGCACCTGGCGCGGATGGAGATGCGCATCCTGTGGGAAGAGTTCTTCAAGCGCGTCGCCAGCGTTGAGATGGCCGGTGAGCCGAAGCGCATGGCCGCCAGCTTCGTGTGCGGGCCCAAGTCCGTGCCGATCCGCTTCACCTTGAACTAGGCGCGGCCATGAGCGAGGCGCCCTACAAGACCTGGCAGTGCCGGACCTGCGGCTACATCTATGACGAGGAGGCCGGCGACCCCAACGAGGGCCTGGCCCCTGGCACGCGCTGGAGCGACCTTCCAGACACCTGGATCTGCCCCCTCTGCGGCACGCCCAAGTCCGACTTCGACATGATCGAGCTCTAGAGCTGAGCTCGACCTCTCCGGGAACGCCCTCGCTGGACCAGCGGGGGCGTTTTCGTTTGCGCCCCGGTCCGCTCATCCCGGCGAATGCCGGGATGAGCGGAGTGGCCTCGCGAACGCGCGGAACGCACCCTAGATAAGCGGCGCCACAATGAGGAGCGCCCTATGGCCAATAGCCCCTGGACCCATCACCGCCGCGACGGCGTCGCCGACGACATCGATTTCGAGATCAAGGGCGAAGAGCTGCAGTTCGTCGAGATCGAGCTCGATCCCGGCGAGAGCGCCATCGCCGAGGCCGGGGCCTTCGTCTGGAAGGACGCCACGGTAGAGATGACCACGGTGTTCGGCGACGGCAGCGGGGATGGCGGCGGCGGCCTGATGGGCAAGCTCTTGGGCGCCGGCAAGCGGCTGATCACCGGCGAGAGCCTGTTCACCACCGTCTTCACCCATCGCGGCCAGGGCAAGGCCAAGGTGGCGTTCGCTTCGCCGACGCCGGGCGCGATCCTGCCGCTGAACCTGGGCGACCTGGGCGGCAGCCTGATCTGCCAGAAGGACAGCTTCCTGGCCGCGGCCAAGGGCGTCTCCATCGGCCTGCACTTCCAGAAGCGGGTGATGACCGGCCTGTTCGGCGGCGAGGGCTTCATCATGCAGCGCCTGGACGGCGACGGCTGGGTCTTCGTCCAGATGGGCGGCGCCCTGGTGGAGCGCGACCTGGCGCCTGGCGAGCAGATCCACGTCGATACCGGCTGCGTCGCCGCCTATTCGCCCACGGTCGACTTCGACCTGGTGGCGGCCGGGGGCGTGAAGAGCGTCTTCTTCGGCGGCGAGGGCCTGTTCTTCGCCCGCCTCACCGGGCCGGGGAAGGTCTGGATCCAGTCCCTGCCCTTCTCGCGCCTGGCCGGGCGGATGCTGCAGGCGGCCGGCGGCGGCGGCCAGAACGCCGGCGAGGGCTCAGTCCTCGGCGGCCTGGGCAACCTGATCGGCGGCAACAACTAAGCCCCCAAAACGCGTCATCCTCCGGCGCCCTGCAAGGGCGTCCGGGGGACCCAAGCTGAATCGCTAATCACCCACCGCCCTATGGGTCCCCCGGATCGCCTGTGGCGACCGGAGGATGACGATGGGGTTGAGGTTGATCACCACACGTCCACGAAGGAGCGCCCGGCGGGCTTCTTCACCGGGCAGCTTTTCAGCCCCCGCATCAGCCAGGCCCGGGTCTCGGCCGGGTCGATCACCGCGTCGATCTCGTCGACCTGGGCGACGCTGATCGCCTTGCCGGTCTCGTACATCCGGCCGACCAGCTTCTGGAACAGGGCCTCGCGCGCGGCGGGGTCGGTCTCGGCCTCCAGCTCCTTGCGGTAGCCCAGGCGCACGGCGCCCTCCAGGCCCATGGGCCCGAACTCGGCCGTGGGCCAGGCGATGGTCATGGCGCTGGCCGAGAAGTCACCGCCAGTCATGGCCTGCGCCCCCAGGCCATAGCCCTTGCGCAGCACCACCGCGAACAGGGGTACGGACAGGCTGGCGGCGGTGACGAACAGGCGTGAGCCCCGGCGGATGGCCGCGGTCTTCTCCGAATCCGGCCCGACCATGAAGCCGGGGGTGTCGCACAGCGAAACCACCGGGATCCCGAAGGCGTCGCAGAGCTGCAGGAAGCGGCCGCCCTTCTCGGCGCCGGGGCTATCAATCGCTCCGCCCAGGTGGCGCGGGTCATTGGCGATCAGCCCCATGGGCCGGCCCTCGATGCGTAGGAAGCCGGTGATCAGCCCCACGCCATAGCCGCCGCGCAGTTCGATCCACGAACCGGTGTCCGCCAGGGTCTCGATGATCCGACGCACGTCATAGACCCGCACCCGGTTCTCCGGCAACAGGTGGCGCAAGGTCCGCTGGTCGGCGCAGGTCCAGTCCTTCACCGGGCCCTGGAACATGGACAGGATGTGCTTGGCCGCCGCCGTCGCCGCCGCCTCGTCCTCGACCAGCAGGTCCAGCGCCCCGTTCTCCCAGTGAACCTCGGAGGGGCCGATCTCGTCCGGGGTGAAGACGCCCAGGCCCCCGCCCTCGATCATGGCCGGACCGCCCAGGCCGATATTGGAATAGCGGGTGGCGATGGTGACGTCGGCGCAGCCGAAGAACACCGCATTGCCAGCGAAGCAGCGCCCGGAATTGATGGCGATGCGCGGCGCGACACCCGACAGCCGGGCGAAGGTGGTGAAGCTGGTGGTGTCGAGCGACGAGGCGGTCAGGCCGCCCACATCCACGTCGCCCGGTCGGCCGCCGCCGCCCTCGGTGTACCAGATCACCGGCGCCTTCCAGTGCTCGGCGAACTCCAGGATCCGATCGGTCTTCTTGTGGTTGAAGTGACCTTGCGTGCCCGCCAGCACGGTGAAGTCATAGGCCAGGCCCACGCAGCGGGCGGCGTCCTCGCCGAACAGGTGGCCGTTCACCTCGCCCACCCCGGTGACGATGCCGTCGGCGGGGGTGGCCACCTGCAGGTCCTCGACCGAACGGCGGCGCTTCTGGGCGGCGATGGCCAGGGCCCCGTACTCATTGAAGCTGCCGGGATCGAACAGGTCGTCCAGGTTCTCCCGGGCCGTCCGCTGGCCGGTCCGCCGGCGCCGCGCCACCGCGTCAGGCCGGTTCTCATCCAGGGTCAGGGCATAACGCGCCCGCACCTCGGCCAGGTCGGCGCGGATCAGGTCCAGGTCGATCGCCTCGTCGGCGGCCGCCAGTTCGCCGGTCTCTGCGGGGACGACAAAGGCCAGGGGCGCGCCGGTCTCCACCACGGCGCCCAGGGCGTAGGGCAGGCGGCGCACGGTCCCGCCTTCGCCAGCCGTGACCACGTGCTGCATCTTCATGGCTTCCAGCACCGCCACCGCCTGGCCAGGCCGCACGGTGTCCCCCTCAGCGACCTCCAGGGCGACCAGGGTGCCGCGCAGGGGCGCCGAGACCCCGACCGCGCCGGCCGGCGCGGCCTCGAACACCGCG
>NZ_JBHTLQ010000056.1:0-20987 GCF_042679085.1 Phenylobacterium conjunctum
GATCCCGGCCCCGGCGTGCTCGGCCTGGGCGCCCCGCGCTGGCGCGTGCGGCTGGATCGCTGCCGGGGCGGGCGGGACGGCGCCTGGCTGATGGAGGCGCCGGGCGCCTATGAATGGGAGCAAGCCGATGGGACGCATCCTCTGCGCCTGGTCGCCGATCTGGGCGATCGCCAACTGGCGCCGCCGGAGCCCCTCCGCGCCGTCGGGTGACGCCCCGCCCCTGGCCACCCCCTTGGCCCTCGTCGAGAAGGCCCGGGGGACCCGGCGGCTGGCGGCGGTGGACCTGGCCGCGCATCGCCTGGGCCTGAGGGTCGGGCAGAAGGCCACCGACGCCCTGGCCCTGGTCCCCGACCTTGTCATCGCGCCAGCCGAGCCGGAGGCCGACGCCCGGGCGCTCAAGGCCCTGGTCGACTGGTGCGTCCGCTTCTCGCCAGCGGTGGCCGCCGATCCGCCGGACGGCCTGTTCCTGGACATCGAGGGCGTGGCCCACCTCTGGGACGGGGAGGCGACCCTGATGGCCGATCTGCGCGCCCGGCTGTCGGCCAACGGCTTGCCTTTCCGCCTGGCCCTGGCCGACACCGCCGGCGCGGCCTGGGCGCTGGCCCACTATGGCGAGGACGGCGCCATCGCCCCGCCCGGCCGCCAGGACCGGCTGCTGGCGCCCCTGCCGCCCGCGGCCCTGCGTCTTGCGCCGCAGGCGGCCGAGCAGATCGAACGCCTGGGTTTGCGCCGGATCGGCCAGCTGATGGACTTGCCGCGCGGGCCGCTGGCCCAGCGTTTCGGCCAGGAGACCCTGGACCGCCTGGACCAGGCCCTGGGCCGGGGGCGCGAAGCCCTGGTGTTCCGCCGTCCGCCCAGTCCCTGGTTCGCCCGCCTGGCCTTCGCCGAGCCGATCAGCGCGCCTGAGGACCTGGCCCGGGTCAGCCGCGACATCGCCGGCGTCCTGTGCGCGCGGCTGGAGCGCGAGGGCAAGGGCGCGCGCCGGTTCGAGCTCGCCTTCCACCGCCTGGACGGGGTGGCCCAGACCCTGGAGATCGGCCTGTCCCTGGCCGGCCGGGATCCGGTGCGTATCGCCCGCCTGTTCGCGCCCCGGCTGGAGACCGTGGACCCCGGCTTCGGAATCGAGGTCGCAACCCTGACCGCCGCGCGGGTGGAGACCCTGTCGGCTCGCCAGACCCGCCTGGACCGCCTGGACGAGACCGCGCCGGAGGAGGGCCTGGCCCCCCTGGTCGACCGCCTGGCCAACCGCCTGGGCGCCGACCGGGTCTGGAAGGCGGGCGTCGCCGAAAGCCATCTGCCGGAACGGGCCGTGGTGTCCCGCCCGGCCCTGGCCAAGGTCTGCGTAGGCTGGGACCCGGAACGTCCCCGGCCGCTTCGCCTGTTCCGTCGGCCCGAGCCTCTCGACCAGGTCATGGCGCTGACCCCCGATGATCCGCCCCGCCAGTTCCGCTGGCGCAAACGCCTGCACCGGGTCGCCCGCGCCGAGGGGCCGGAACGCCTGGCCGCGGAATGGTGGCGCCAGGAGATCGGCGAGGTCCGCACCGACGAGATCCGCGACTACTACCGGGTGGAGGACCAGGACGGCGCCCGCTTCTGGGTGTTCCGCGACGGCCTCTACGGAACCGATCGCACCCCGCAATGGTGGCTGCACGGGGTGTTCGGATGACCCGCTACGCCGAGCTGCAGGCGGCCAGCAACTTCTCCTTCCTGCGCGGGGCCTCGCATCCGCACGAGCTGGTGACGACGGCGCAGGCCCTGGGCCTGGAGGCGGTGGGGCTGTGCGACCGCAATTCCCTGGCGGGCGTCGTGCGGGCCTGGTCGCAGGTCCAGAAGATGGGCGAGGCGGCCAAGGTCCGGGCGCTCACCGGCTGCCGGCTGGACTTCGCCGACGGGACGCCCAGCCTGCTCTGCTACCCGTCCGACCGCGAGGCCTATGGCCGGCTGACCCGTCTGCTCACCGTGGGCCAGCGCCGGGCGATCAAGGGCGGCTGCGAGCTGTTCTGGGAGGATTTCCTGGACCACGCCGAGGGCCAGCTGGTGCTGGTGGTTCCGCCGGCCCGGCTTCAGGCGGGGTTCGAGGCCGACCTCGTCCGGGTCGCGGGCGAGCTGTCCGGATCGGTCTGGCTGGCGGCGGCGCGCGGCTACGGCGCCCGCGACCTGGAGCGGCTGTCGAAGCTGTCGGCGCTCGCGCAAGCGACCGGCGCGCCGATGGTGGCGGTCAATGACGTGCTCTATCACGGCCCCGAACGCCGGGCCCTGCAGGACGTGCTGACCTGTATCCGCGAGGGCTGCACTGTCGCCGAGGCCGGCTGGCGCCTGGAGGCCAACGCCGAACGTCACTTGAAGACCCCGGAGGAGATGGCGCGCCTGTTCGCCAAGTTCCCGGGCGCGGTGGAGCGCAGCGTCGAGATCGCCCAGCGCATCGGCTTCGACCTGTCCCAGCTGGCCTATGAATATCCCGACGAGCCGGTGCCGCCCGGCAAGACCGCCATCCAGCATCTGCGGGACCTGACCTGGGAAGGCGCGGCCTGGCGCTTCTCCAAGGGCATGGGGGAGCGCGAGCAGCGGACCCTCGAACATGAACTCGCCCTGATCGAAAAGCTGAAGTTCGCCAACTACTTCCTGACCGTCCACGACATCGTCGCCTGGGCCCGCAGCCAGGGAATCCTGTGCCAGGGGCGGGGTTCGGCGGCCAATTCCCTGGTCTGTTTCTGTCTGGGTGTGACCTCGGTGGACCCGACCCGCGAGGGCCAGGAGCTGCTGTTCTCGCGCTTCATCTCGGAGAAGCGGGGCGAGCCGCCGGACATCGACGTCGATTTCGAGCACGAGCGGCGCGAGGAGGTGATGCAGTATGTCTATCGCCGCTATGGCCGGCATCGCGCCGCCATCGTCGCCACCGTCATCCACTATCGGCCGCGCATGGCCATCCGCCAGGTGGGCAAGGCGCTGGGCCTGACCGAGGACGTCACCGGCGCCCTGGCCGGAACGGTCTGGGGCGGCTGGGGCGACATGGTTCCGGAGGAGCACATCCGCCAGGTGGGGCTGGATCCGACCAATCCGGAGATCCTGCGCGCCACGACCCTGGCCAGCCAGCTGTTGGGCTTTCCGCGCCACCTGTCCCAGCACGTGGGGGGCTATGTGCTCACCAAACGGCGGCTGGACGAGACCGTGCCCATCGGCAACGCGGCCATGCCCGACCGCACCTTCATCGAGTGGGACAAGGACGACATTGATGCGCTCGGCCTGATGAAGGTCGATGTGCTGGCCCTGGGCATGCTGACGGCCCTGAAGCGGGCCTTCGAGATGATCCCGCCGGAAAACGGCAAGAAAATCATCGAGATCGCCGACGTGCCCCAGGAGGTCCCGGCGGTCTACGCCATGCTGTCCAAGGCCGATTCCATCGGGGTGTTCCAGGTGGAGAGCCGGGCCCAGATGTCCATGCTGCCCCGCCTGAAGCCGGCCAAGTTCTACGACCTGGTGATCGAGGTGGCGATCGTCCGCCCCGGCCCGATCCAGGGCGACATGGTGCATCCCTACCTGAAGCGCCGCAGCGGGGTGGAGCCGGTGACCTATCCCTCGCCGGCCCCGCCGCATGATCCCGACGAACTGAAGACGATTCTGGGCAAGACGCTCGGGGTGCCGCTCTTCCAGGAACAGGCCATGCGTATCGCCATCGAGGGCGCTGACTTCAGTCCCGACGACGCCGACGGTCTGCGCCGGGCCATGGCCACCTTCCGCAACTATGGCCACCTGGAGGACTACGAAGAGAAGTTCATCGGCGGCATGACCGCCAAGGGCTATGAGCTGAAGTTCGCGGAGGATTGCTTCAACCAGATCAAGGGTTTCGGCTCCTACGGCTTCCCGGAGAGCCACGCGATCAGCTTCGCCCTGCTGGTCTACGCCTCGGCCTGGGTGAAGTGGCGCTGGCCGGACGCCTTCTGCGCGGCCCTGATCAACAGCCAGCCCATGGGCTTCTACCAGCCGGCCCAGCTGGTCCGCGACGCCATCGAGCATGGGGTGGAGGTGCGGGCGGCCGATGTCATGGCCTCGGACTGGGACTGCACGCTCGAGCCGATCGAGGGCGAACGCCTGCGGGCCGTGCGCCTGGGTCTGCGCCAGATCAAGGGCTTCCGTCCCGCCGACGCCGAGACCCTGATGCGGCTGCGCGGCGACGGGCCGCTATCGGTGGAGCTGTTGGCGCGCCACCTGCCGCGTCGGGCCATGGAGCTCTTGGCCGAGGCTGACGCCTTCCGTGGTCTCGGCCTGGACCGCCGCCAGGCCCTGTGGGCGGTCAAGGGCTTGGCCGACGCCGCCCGCATCGAGGCCGAAGCCCCTCTGCTCGCCGCCATGACCCGGCAGGAGCCGGAGGTGGCCCTGCCGGCCATGAGCCTGCCGATCCAGGTGACCGAGGACTACCGAACCACCCGCCTGTCCCTGAAGGCCCATCCTTGCGGCTTCTTCCGCGGCGAGCTCGAGGCGGCCGGCGCGGTCCCGGCCGAGGCCCTGAAGCGCATGCGCCACGGCCGGCGCACGGCGGTAGGCGGGCTGGTGCTGGTGCGCCAGCGGCCCGGCACCGCCAAGGGGGTGGTGTTCCTGACCCTGGAGGACGAGACGGGGCCCGCCAACATCGTGGTCTGGCGCGATGTGTTCGAGGCTCATCGCCGGCTGGTGATGGGCGCAGCCTTCATCGTCGTCCACGGCGAACTGCAGGTGCAGGATGGGGTCATCCACCTGGTGGCCAAGCGCTTCACCGATCTGTCTCACCTGCACGCCGCCCTCAAGCAGGAGGCGCCGGGGCCGGAGGCGCAAGGCCGCATGGCCGGACGCCTGCTGGCCAGCCGCGACTTCCACTGAGGCTTGACCCTGACCCAAGCCCGGTAAAGGGTTCGCGCCAACCACATTGGGGGAGGACGTCATGATCCGCAGGCTCGCCGCTGTTGTCCTGGCCCTCGCCGTTTCAGGTCCCGCCCTCGCCGATCCAGTTCAGGTCAAGGTCGAGACCGGCCTGCTCGCCGGCGCCCGCACCGGGGCGGTGGACGTTTATCGCAACATCCCCTTCGCCGCCCCGCCGGTCGGGCCCCTGCGCTGGGCGCCGCCCGCGCCAGCGCCGGCCTGGAGCGGCGTGCGCGACGCGAGCCAGAACGGCCCTTCCTGTCCGCAGATCATGCACGCCGACGGCTCGCCCAACGGCGGCGGCGCCAACGGCCCCATGAGCGAAGACTGCCTGCAGCTGAACGTCTTTGCGCCGGCCGGCGCGAAGAAGGCCCCAGTCATGGTCTGGATCCATGGCGGCTCGCACCGGACGGGGGCCGGCTGGGTCTATGACGGCACGAACTTCGCCCGCGACGGGGTGGTGCTGGTCTCGATCAATTATCGCCTGGGGCCGCTCGGCTATTTCGCCCACCCGGCCCTCGCCGGCGAGGCCGGGCCGAAGGGCAATTACGGCCTGATGGACCAGATCGCCGCCCTGCAATGGGTGAAGCGCAACATCGCCGCTTTCGGGGGCGACCCGGCCAAGGTCACCGTGTTCGGCGAGAGCGCCGGGGGGATGAGCACCCTGGCGATCCTGGCTGCGCCCTCGACCAAGGGGCTCTACGCGCGGGCCATCGTCCAGTCCGGCGGCGGCTGGTTCCCGCCCACCAGCCTCGCCGCCAAGGCCCAGGCCGGCGCCGCGGCCACCAAGGCCATGGGCCTGCCCGACGACGTCACCGCCGCCGCCCTGCGCGCCGTCCCGGCCGACGATCTCGTCAACAAGCTGCCCGGCTCGGACTACGGCCCGTTCCCAGACGGGACCCTGCTGCCGCTCACCGCCAGCCAGGCCTTCGCCTCGGGGGCGGCGGCCGATGTGCCGCTGATCATCGGCTCCAACTCCGGCGAGGACTCGCTGATGGGGCCCAAGGTCGCCGACCCGGCCGCGGCCCTGGCCCGGATCCCGGCCTTTGCCCAGGCGCCCTACGCCGACCAGCCCGATGACGAGACCAGGCTTAGGGCCATGTTCACCGACCGCTATATGGGCGCGCCCGCCCGCTGGACCGCCGCCCAGGCAGCGAGCGGCCAGCCGGCCTGGCTCTATCACTTCTCCTATGTGGGCTCGCGGTTCCGCCCGGCGCTCACCCGCGCCTTCCACGCCGCCGAGATCCAGTACGTGTTCGAATACTGGGGCCGTCGCACGCCGATGAGCGTGGTCTCGGACGAGGATCGGGCCATGGCCACCCTGATGCACTCCTGCTGGGTGGCCTTCGCCAAGACCGGCGTCCCGGCCTGCGCCTCCGGCCCCGCCTGGCCCGCCTACGACCCCAAGGTCGACCAGCTGATGGAGTTCGGGAACGGGAACGGCGTGCGCACCCACTTCCAGAAGCCGCGCCTGGACGTCCAGGAAAAGGTGGGCCTGCCGACCCTTGGCCTGCCGGCGCGGTAGGCCCCTCAGCCCAGGTCGGCGCCTTGGGCCGCCTGGCGCCGGATCGCCTCGGACAGGGGCCTTTCGGCCTGGTCATAGCCGGCCCAGGCCGTAGAGGCCGCCAGCAGGCCAGGCGCGGTGCGCACGGTGTAGCGGCGCGGGTCCAGCCCGGCTTTCACCTCATCCCAGGTCAGGGGCATGGAGACGCACGCGCCGTTGCGGGCGCGGGGCGACAGGGGCGCGACGGCCGTGGCCGTCCGGTCATTGCGCAGATAGTCCAGGAAGATCAGCCCGCCCCGCGCGGCCTTGGACATCCTGATCAGGTAGCGGTCCGGAGCCTCGCCGGCGAGGTCGGCGCAGACCCTGCGGGCTAAGCCCTTGGCCATGGGCCAGCTGATCCGGGGCTCGGGCGTCAGGGGGGTGACCACGTGCAGGCCCTTGCCGCCGGTGGTCTTGCAGAACGGCGTGAGGCCCAGCGCCGTCAGCCGTTCCGCGATGGCCTGGGCGGCCTCGACCACGGCGTCGAAGGCGACCTCGGGGCCGGGGTCCAGGTCGAACACCAGGCGGCCCGGCGTTTCGGGATCGCCTGGCCGACAGTTCCAGGGATGCAGCTCGATCACGCCCAACTGGGCGCTGGCCACGAGGGCCTCAAGGTCGTCGATCTGCAGGTAGGGGGCGTCGTCGCCCCTGATCCTGACCTGACTGAACCGGTCGGACGTTCCGGCCCCGGCATGGCGCTGGAAGAAGGTCTCCCCGCCAACGCCGTCGGGCGCCCTCAGCAGGGAGCAGGGCCGTCCCTGGAGGTGCGGCAGCATCCAGCCGCCGACCGCCTCGAAATAGCGGGCGAGGTCCAGCTTGGTGATCGGAGCGTCCCGGTCGGCGGAGCCGGGCCACAGGACCTTGTCGGGATGCGACAGGGCGACCCCCATCACCTCCGCAGCCGGCTCGCCTCGACCTTTGCGGCGTCTGGACATGATCTCCTGGTCTTCCCCTTACATCGGGTGCGCAGGTTCACCCTCGCCCTAAGACCGCGCCTTGCGCATGGACAAATGCTGGCGATGTAGACGATCCGGCCGGGGCTCCGCCGTTCGGGAAAAGTCGCGCATCGACCGGTAGCGGGCGAGCTTGTTCGCCATAGGGGTCCTCCGGCGTCGGCGTCTCGCGGGCGCCGGACAGGGCCGCAACAAAAGCGTCGCGCCAGGCCGTGACGTCCTCGGTGACGATGTTGTCGTACAGCACCTTCCAACGCGCGATCCGCTCGTCGCGATCCATGGACAGGGCGCGCTTCAGAGCCTCTGCGATGTCCTCGGGGCTGTTGGGATTGACGATCAGGGCTTGGCGCAGCTGGTCCGCGGCGCCGGCGAAGCGGGACAGGATCAGCACGCCGGGGTCTTCCGGATCCTGGGCGGCGACGAACTCCTTTGCGACCAGGTTCATGCCGTCGCGCTTGGGTGTCACCAGGCCCACCTGGGCGGCGCGATAAAGGCCGGCGAGCTGGTCGCGGCGGTAGGTCTTGTTCACATAGCGGACCGGGGTCCAGTCGATGTCGGCGTACTCGCCGTTGATCCGACCGGACAGGGCGTCGAGCCGGGCGCGGATCTCCTGGTAGGCCTCGACCTGGTCACGGGACAGGGGCGCGATCTGCAGCATCAGCACCTCGCGGCGCAGGTCCGGATTGTCGGCCATGAACCGCTCGAAGCCGGCGAACCGCTCTTCCAGGCCCTTGGAATAGTCCAGCCGGTCGACGCCCACGATCAGCTTCCGAAAGGCCGTGTGGGCCTTCATGACATCGAAGGTGCGCCGGGCCGCCTCGCTGCGGGTGAGCTGGGCGAAGTCCTCGGCGTCGACGCCGATGGGGAAGGCGCCGATGCGCGCCGTGCGGCCATAGGCGCGCATGCCGCCATCCTCCAGGCGCGTGCCGCCCGCCTCGGAGAGCACATATTCCTCAAAGGCCTGGACGTGCTCCTGGGTCTGAAAGCCGATCAGGTCGTAGTCGAACAGGGCCTGCACCAGGTCCTTGTGGCCTGGCAGGGTGACCATCAGCTGGTGGGCGGGCCAGGGGATGTGCAGGAAGAAGCCGATCCGGTTCTTCACGCCCAGGGCGCGCAGCTCCCGCGCCAGGGGGATCAGGTGATAGTCGTGGATCCAGACCAGGTCGTCCGCCTCGATCAGCGGGGCCAGGGTCTCGGCGAAGCGGCGATTGACCCGGCCATAGCCTTCGCCGAACGAGCGGTCATAGGCCGTCAGGTCCTGGCGGTAGTGGAACAGGGGCCACAGGGTCTTGTTGGCGTAGCCGTTATAGTACTCCTGCAGGTCGGCCTCCTCGAGGTCGACGGTGGCCAGGGTCACGCCCTCGGCCCGCTGGACGGTGAGCTGGCCGGTGAACTCCGGCGTCGTGCGGCCGCTCCACCCGAACCACAGGCCTGAGTATTCGCGAAGGGCGGCGGCCAGGGCCATGGCCAGGCCGCCGACGCTCTCGCCGCCGGCGCCGGTCGGGGCGGTGACGCGGTTGGAGACGACGATCAGCCGGGTCACGACAAGGCCTCCAGCCAGGCCAGGGTGGCGGCCACGTCGTCCAGGCGATGGGCCGCGACGGTGTCGCGCTTTGGTCCCACCAACACCCCGAACCCGCCCAGGTCGCGGGCGGCGCGAAAGCCGTCCTCGTCGGTCAGGTCGTCACCGACGAACACCGGCCTGAACCCGCGGAACGGCGGCTCGGCCATGAAGGCGGCGAGGGCCTCGCCCTTGCGCGGGCCGGGCGTGCGCAGCTCCAGCACACAGTCGCCGGGCTGCAGGGTGAGGCCGGTCTCGCGGGCCAGGGCCTCGGCCTGGAACCGGGCGCGTTCGGCCAGGCCCGGCGCCAGGCGATAGTGCAGGGCGATGCTGAGCCCCTTGTCCTCGACCAGGGCGCCGGCGTGGGCGAAGGCGAACCGGCGCAGCTCCTCGGCGGCGTGGGCCAGGCCGGGATGTGGCGGTGTGCGCACCACCTGGCCGTCGGCGGCGCGCCAGACCAGGCCATGCACGGCGGCCACCGCGCTCGCCCGACCCTCAAGGATACGGTCCAGGTCTTCCAGGCTGCGGCCGCTGATGATCGCCAGCCGGCCCGCAAGCCGCGCGGCCAGCCGTTCCAGCAGGCGGGTGCGGCGCGGGTCGGGACCCACCAGTTCTGGCCGGTCCATGATCGGCGCCAGGGTGCCGTCCAGATCGAGGAACAGGGCGGTCTCCGCCGCTTTCAGCCGCGGCGCGGCGGCGCTCAGGGTCAAGTCTTCAGTACGCATGCTCTTTTCGGCCCGGTCCCCAGGTTCAGCGGCCTAGAACGTCCGGACCGCGCCGGGCGATCCAACCTGGGCGCGCACTTTGAAGTGAACGGGCCGCCGGGGGTTGACGTTTCCCGGGCGAACCCCGCTATGCGGGACCTGGATCCTCCGCTGACCCTAGGTGAACTCGTGGCCGACCTGCCCAAGTCCGACGTGATCGTTCTGTTCGGGGGCACCGGCGATCTGGCCCAGCGGATGCTGTTCCCCTCGCTCTACTTCCTCGACGCCGACGGCTTCCTGCCGGAGGGCTTCCGGGTCATCGCCACCGCTCGGGCCGACATGGACGCGGAGGATTTCCGCGCCCAGGTGCATGACGCCGTCGCCCGCCGGGCCGGCGGCCACCCGGACCGTACGGTCTGGAACCGCTTCGCCGCCCGGCTGACCTATGTGGGCGCGGACGCCACCACCAAGGCCGGCGCCGCCGAGCTGAAGGCCGCGGTGGGCGATGCGACGGCCCCCATGTTCTTCCTGGCCCTGTCGCCCAGCCTGTTCGGCCGGGTCTGCAAGGCGCTAGGGGATTCAGGTCTCGCCACCCCCGACAGCCGCATCGTGCTGGAAAAGCCGGTGGGCCGGGACCTCGCGTCCTCGCGAGCGATCAACGAGGAGGTGGCCGAGGTCTTCAGCGAGGACCGGGTGTTCCGCATCGACCACTATCTGGGCAAGGAGACGGTCCAGAACCTGATTGCTCTGCGCTTCGCCAACACCCTGTTCGAGCCGCTCTGGAACAACCTGACCATCGACCACGTCCAGATCACCGTGGCCGAGACCGAAGGGGTGGGCGACCGCTGGCCCTATTACGACGAGTACGGCGCCCTGCGGGACATGCTGCAGAACCACATGCTGCAGCTCTTGTGCCTGGTCGCCATGGAGCCGCCGGCCGACATGGACCCGGACTCGGTGCGCAACGAGAAGGTCAAGGTGCTGCGCTCCCTGCGCCCCTTCACCCGCGCCGAGGTGGCGGCCAACAGCGTGCGTGGCCAGTACACCCCGGGCGTCGTCGGCGGCAAGGAGGTCTCGGGCTATGAGGCCGAGCGCGGCCAGAAGAGCGACACCGAGACCTTCGCCGCCCTGCGGGTCGACATCGACAACTGGCGCTGGGCGGGCGTGCCCTTCTTCCTGCGCACCGGCAAGCGGCTGCCCGAGCGGCGCACCCAGATCGTCATCCAGTTCAAGGGCGTCCCGCACTCGATCTTCGGCGCCACCGCCCAGGCCGACATGGTCGCCAACCAGCTGATCATCGACCTGCAGCCGGACGAGGACATCGAGCTGGTCCTGATGAACAAGGCGCCGGGCATCAGCCAGGAGGGGATGCGGCTGCAGTCCCTGCCGCTCTCGCTGTCGCTGCTGAAGGCCTATTCGGGGCCGGGCGCGCGGCGGCGCATCGCCTATGAGCGGCTGTTCCTGGACGTGATCAGCGGCAATTCCACTCTGTTCGTCCGCCGCGACGAGGTGGAGCAGGCCTGGACCTGGGTCGATGGCGTCGCCGCCGCCTGGGCCGAAAGCGGCATGGCGCCCAAGCCCTACGCCGCCGGCAGCTGGGGCCCGGCCGGCGCCTTCGCGCTCATCGAGCGGTCGGAACGGGCCTGGAAAGACTGATCATCTCACGCTCGTCCAGGGCCGGCTTAGCATGTTGGCGCAGTTGATCAGGCCGACCAGGGAATAGGTCTGGGGATAGTTGCCCCACAGCTCGGCGCCGTCGAGGGCGATGTCCTCGGACAGGAGGCCCGCGGCGGTGCGCCGGCCCAGCATCTCCTCGAACAGGCCCCGGGCTTCTTCGGTGCGGCCCGACAGGTGCAGCACCTCGATGAGCCAGAAGGTGCAGATGTTGAAGGCGGTCTTGGGCTCGCCGAAATCGTCCGGCGCCACATAGCGCATCATGTAGGGGCCGCGCCGCAGGCCCTCTTCCACCGCCGCCAGGGTGGCGGCCATGCGCGGATCATCCGGGGCGGCGAAGCGCACGTCGACCAGCTGCAGCAGGCAGGCGTCCAGGCCCTGGCCCTCGAAGTCGGCGGCGAACCGGCCGAGCTCGGGGTTGTAGGCGCGGGCCTCAATGACCTCGCGGATCTGCGCGGCCCGGACGTTCCAGACATCGGCCCGGTCGCGCAGGCCCAGCTTGGTCGCCGCATTCCCCAGGCGGTCGCAGGCCGCCCAGCACATCATCGAGGAATAGGTGTGCACGGCCTCTCGGCCCCGGAATTCCCAGAGCCCTGCGTCCGGCCGGTCGTGCAGCAGGAAGGCGCGCTCGCCCACGGCCTCCAGGGCGTGGAAGTCGTCCAAAGTCGCGGGCCGCAGCAGCCGTTCGTCGAAGAAGGCCTGGACGGTGGAGAGCACGATCTGGCCGTAGACGTCGTGCTGCAGGTGTTCGTGCGCCTGGTTGCCCACCCGCACCGGCCCCATGCCGCGATAGCCGGGCAGGTCTGGGGCGAAGGTCTCCGGCAGCTCGGCCTCCAGGCCGACGCCATAGAGGGGCTGGATATGGCCGCCCTTGGCCCGGTCGATCAGGTTGCGCAGGAAGCCGAGATAGTTCTCCAGCATGTCCGCCGCGCCCAGCCGGTTCAGGGCCTGGACCACGTAGTAAGCATCGCGAAGCCAGCAGTATCGATAGTCCCAGTTGCGCTCAGACCCCTCATGCTCGGGGATCGAGGTGGTGAGCGCGGCGACGATGGCGCCGGTCTCCTCGTGGGCGCAGAGCTTGAGGGTGATGGCGGCGCGGATCACCGCCTCCTGCCACTCCAAATGGATCGACAGGGTCCGCACCCAGCTGCGCCAATAGGCGGTAGTCTCGTGCAGCATCCGCTCGGCGGTGGCGGCCAGGTCGGCCTCGATCCCTTCGTCAGGGCCCAGGAACATCACCAGCGGCTCCTCCAGGCGGAACAGCCGCTCGCTGGCGATGTGCGAGACCGGCGCATCGGTGGTCAGCCGAAGGGTCATCTCGCCGCCGACATAGCGCAGGTGGTTGGAGCCGGTGGTCATATTGATCTCCGCCGCGCCCCAACATCCGGTGGGGCGCATACGGATCCGAATGTGCGGCGTTCCGCTGATCGGGCGCACGATCCGGATGAAGGACATGGGGCGATAGACGCGGCCGAACTGGCGATAGCGGGGGGCGAAGTCGATCACCTGGAACACCGCGCCGGAGACGTCGGTCACCTCGGTGGACAGGATGGGCGTATTGCGCAGATAGGCTTGGCGGATGCTGGCGGTCTCCTCCGCCTCCACCGCCCAGAAGCCGCGCTCGGCCTGGGTGTCGCCGCCCAGGAGAGCCGAGAAGGCCGGGTCGCCGTCCACCCGCGGGAAGCAGCTCCAGACGAAGCGCCCGGCCCGGTCGATCAGGGCGCTGGCGGCGCAATTGCCGATCGGGAACAGGTCCAGGCTCTGCGACATCGGCTGGGGATTCCCCGGCTGGGCGGATCGGTCCATGAATAGGCTCCCTGGTGATGGCCGAGGCAGGAACGTCTCTTGATAAGCTTGGATGCCCGACGCGTAACCTTGCCCGTCTCCATGGCCGCAAAGGGGCGCGCATGCCCCTGATCCGTCCCCGCCACGCCCGCATCGTCGCCACCCTGGGGCCCGCCAGCCGCGAGGTGGCCAAGGTCCGCGCCCTGGCCGAGGCCGGCGCCGACGTGTTCCGCGTCAATTTCAGCCATGGCGGCCACAAGGACCACGCCCGGACCATCGCCAATGTGCGCGAGGCCGAGCAGCTGGTCGGCCGCCACCTGGCGGTGCTGGCCGACCTGCAGGGGCCCAAGCTTCGCCTGGGCGAGTTCGCCGATGGGCGGGTGCGGCTGAAGTCCGGCCAGGACTTCCGCCTGGACCGCGACCCGGCGCCCGGCGACGCCTCGCGGGTGTGCGTGCCGCATGTGGAGATCTTCCAGGCCCTGAAGCCCGAGGCCGACATCCTGCTGGACGACGGCAAGGTGCGGCTGAAGGTCCGCAAGTGCGGCCCCGACTTCGCCGAGTGCGTGGTGACCAGCGGCGAGGCCCTGTCCGACCACAAGGGCCTGAACCTGCCGGGCCTGACCATCCCGATCCCGGCCCTGACGCCCAAGGACCGTGAGGACCTGAACTTCGCCCTGGCCGAGGGGGTCGATTGGGTGGCCCTGTCCTTCGTGCAGCGCGCCGCAGACATGGCGGAACTGCGCCAGATCGTCCAAGGCCGGGCCGGCGTCCTGGCCAAGATCGAAAAGCCCGCGGCCCTCGATGCTCTGGATGAGATCCTCGACCTCTGCGAGGCGGTGATGGTCGCCCGCGGCGACCTGGGCGTCGAGCTGAACCCCGAGGACGTGCCGGTGGTCCAGAAGACCCTGGTCCGCGCCGCGCGCAATCGCGGCATCCCGGTGATCGTCGCGACCCAGATGCTGGAAAGCATGATTCATGCGCCGACCCCCACGCGCGCCGAGGCGTCAGATGTCGCCAACGCGGTCTATGAGGGCGCGGATGCGGTGATGCTGTCGGCGGAGACGGCGGCCGGAGACTATCCGGTCGAGGCCGTGTCGATCATGGACCGCATCCTGACCCGCGTGGAGCAGGACCCCCGCTGGCCCGAGCTGATGGCCGCCGAGCATCCGGTCGATGACGAGGACGCCGACGCCCTGGTGGCCGCCGCCCGGCGCGCCGCCGAGGCCGCCTCCACGGCCTGCCTGGTGGCCTTCACCACCACCGGACAGACGGCTCTGCGCCTGTCCCGCGAACGGCCGATCCAGCCGATCCTGGCCCTGACCACCCGGCTGGCCTCGGCCCGGCGGCTGGCGCTCGCCTGGGGGGTCGAGGCCCGGGTGATCGGCGAGATCACCGATCCGGAGGAAATGGCCCGCACGGCGGTCGATAAGGCGGTGGAGTTTGATCTGGCCCCGCCCGGCCAGCGGGTGCTGATCCTCGCCGGCCTGCCCATGGGCTCACCCGGCGCGGCCAACATCCTGCGTCTGGCCCACACGCCGCTGCGCCGCTAGCGGATCGTCACCGGGATTCCTGAGCCGCCGGCCACATGGACGGCGACCCGGCCCTGGCTGCGCTCGAAGCACAGGTCAACCCTGCGCTCGCCGACCCTCAAGCCATCGATCCGCAGCCGGTCGATGCCGATGGGCAGGCGGGGATCACGGATCCGCACTTCGCCGGCCCAGCCGTCCACGGTCAGGCCCAGGCAAGCCTGCAGCAGCATGAACACCGATCCCGCCGCCCAGGCCTGGGGCAGGCAGGCCACCGGATAGGCCACAGGCGGCTCGCCCGCCGCGCGGGGAAAGCCGCAGAACAGCTCCGGCAGGCGCATGTCGAACTGGGCGGCGGTTTCGAACAGGCCGGACATCAGGTCCACCACCCCGTCGCGCTCGCCATAGCGAGCCATGCCGGCGGCGCACAGCGCCGTGTCGTGCGGCCAGACCGAGCCGTTGTGATAGCTCATCGGATTGAACCGCGCCTCGCCCGCCGCCAGGGTCCGCACGCCCCAGCCGGACTCGAAACGGGCGGACTTCAGGTCCTGGATCACGGCCTCCGCCCGCTCCGGCGAGGGCAGGCCCGCGAACAGCAGGTGGCCGGGATTGGAGCTGCGCACCCGGCAGAGCTCGCCTGCGCCATCAATGGCGATGCCATAGGTCTGGCGGTCGTCCATCCAGAAGCGGTCCTCGACCTTGCGGCGGATGGCGTCAGCCTTCTGCGCCCAGGCCTCGTGCGGCTCGCCCCGGCGCTCCGCCAGCCGCGCCATGGCCTGGCAGGCGGCGTAGGCGTAACCCTGCACCTCCACCAGGGCGATGGGGCCCCGGGGGAAACGGCCATCGGCATGGAAGACGCTGTCCTGGCTATCCTTCCAGCCCTGGTTGGCCAGGCCGCTCTCGGCGCCGCGGGCATAGTCGATCAGGCCGTCGCCATCGGTGTCGCCGAACCGCTCGATCCAGCCCATGGCGGCGACCAGGTTCGACCACAGGTCGTCGATCAGCTTGAAGTCGCCGGTCCGCTCGGCATAGGCGCCGGCCAGGGCCACGAACAGGGGCGTGGTGTCGACCCCGCCATAGTAGCGGCCGAAGGGCACTTCCCCGAGCGCCGGCATCTCGCCCTTGCGGGTCTCGTGCATGATCTTGCCGGGCGCGGAGTCGCGGAAAGCCGAGACCTCCTCGGCCTGGTGGGCGGCGAGATAGGTCAGGACGCCCTTGGCTAGGCTGGGCTCAAACCACAGGATCTGCCAGGCGGTGATGATGGCGTCGCGGCCGAAGGCGGTCGAGAACCAGGGGATGCCGGCATAGGGGTAGGGGCCGGTCTCCATCCGGGTGGTCAGCAGGGCCAGGTCCGCGCGGGACTTGTCGAGCCACTGGTTGAACAGCCGGCCGGAGGATTTCAGCCGCGCGCCGTGCCGCACCCGGCCGCGCATCTCCCAGCGGGCCTGGCCGGCGGCGTCGCGCCAGCGCTCGCGGGTGGGCGGGTCTTCCGCCGTCGCCCCGATCTCCAGATAGAGCTCCAGCCGCCCCTCCGGGCGCAGGGGGTAGAGCCATTCGGCCCGCGCCCCGTTCAGCCGGGCCGGCGGGTCGGAGAAGCTGATGATGCTGGTCCGCTCCACCCCATCGAGACCCTGGTAGCGGAAGGTCACGCCGCGCTCGCCGACCTTGGGCGGGAAGACCTCGCCGCGCCGCAGCCGTCGGGAGCCACGCACCTCGAACATGTCGCGGAAGTCGGCGCCGAACTCGATCACCAGGGGGGTCAGCACCTCGTCGCGGCTGTAGTTCACGCAACGGATTCGCTCGAACAGCCGCTCGCGCCACAGGAACCGCTTGCGCTCCACGTGCAGGACGCCCGGCGGGCCAATAGGGCCGCCGGGATAGGGCAGGTCCTGGTTCGCGCCGTTGAAGGTGAAGAACACGTTGTCGGCCGAGATCGCCCCGGACAGCAGGGAGGGCGGGCCCCCGCCCAGCAGCAGGCGGAAGCGGGACAACAGCCGGGTGTCGTTGTGGAACAGGCCGTCGGCGGCGCCCAGGATGTCGCCGTGGGCGTCCGCCACCACGAAGGTGTCGCGGTCCTTCAGGGCGTGCAGCTTCTGGGGCGTCCGGGCCTCGACCACCTCCCCCTGTTCGACCTCGGAGCCGGGGGCCGGGGCCAGATCGTCCATGTCTCGGTGTCTCTCAGGCAGTGGCGGCGAGGGGCGCGCAGCCGGTGTCCAGGCGGGCGTAGAGGTCCAGGTAGCGGCGGGCCATGGCGGTGGCCGAGAACCGCGCCTCGAAGCGCTGGCGCACCCGGGCGCGGTCCAGGCTGGAGGCGGCCTGGGTCGCGGCGCAGGCGCCCTCCAGGTCGCGGACCAGGAAGCCGGTGACCCCGTCCTCGATCACTTCCGGGGTCGAGCCGCAGGCATAGGCCACCACCGGCGTGCCACAGGCCATGGCCTCGATCATCACCAGGCCAAAGGGCTCGGGCCAGTCGATGGGGAAGAGGAGGGCCTCGGCCCCGCCCAGGAAATCCGACTTCTCCGCATCGCCGATCTCGCCCACGAAGGTCACGTGCGGGTTGCTGAGGATCATCGGTTCGATCTTGTCCTGGAAATAGGCCTGGTCGGCGGGATCGACCTTGGCGGCCATCTTCAGCGGCTTGCCCAGCCGGCGGGCGATCTCGATGGCCCGGTCGGGGCGCTTCTCAGGCGAGAACCGGCCCAGGAAGGCGAGGTAACCCTCGCTCCTCGGATGGACCCGATAGAGATCGGCGCTCATCCCATGCAGCACCGTGCCGGCCCAGTGGGCGTCGACCAGGGGCCTGCGCTGGTCGTCGCTAATGGAGACCAGTGGAAACTGCGGCCAGGCGGCGTAGACCCCCGCCAGGTCGGCCAGGTCCAGGCGGCCATGCAGGGTGGTCAGGGTCTTCTCCGCCATGTCCTCGAAGAAGGGGAAGTGGATCATGTCGGTGTGGAAGTGGATGACGTCGAACTCCGCCGCCCGCCGGCGCACCTCGACCAGCATGGCCATGTGGGCGGCCAGGTCGGACTTCAGGGGTTTCGGGTCCAGGCGAATGGCCTGGTCGCGGACAGGGACCAGGCGCGCGCGGGTGCGGGCGTCGGCGCTGGAGAACAGGGTCACCTCATGGCCGAGATCGACCAGGGCGTCCGACAGGTGCGCCACCACCCGCTCGGTGCCGCCATAGAAGCGCGGGGGGACAGCTTCATACAGCGGGGGAACCTGGGCGATACGCATGGCGGTCATCCTGACGCGACAACTCAGGCGCAGGGGCTGCGCCCGTCAGGATGAAGGCCGCTAGCAGGGGTTCGGTTCCATGGCGAGGCGATGGGGCGGAATTCCAGCGGCGTTTTCGCGCCAGCCGCGTTATGCCGGGGCATGATCGAAACCTTCGCCGACGCAGACGCCCTGGCCGACGCCGCGGCCGCCTGGATCCTGGACGGCCTGGCTGATGGCCTGGCGGCGCGGGGCCATGCGACCCTGGTCGGCACCGGTGGCCGCTCACCGGGGCCGGTCTATGATCGTCTGAGCCGGGCCGAGCTCGACTGGGGCCGGGTGACCGTCACCCTGTCCGATGACCGGTTCGTCTCACCGAACCATCCGGACTCCAACGCGGGCTTGGTGCGACGCCGGCTGCTGGTGGGCGCTGCAGCGGCCGCGAGCTTCCAGCCCCTGCGCTATGACGTCGCCGACGAGGACGCCTCTGCAGAGGCCGCCGAGCCGCACATCCGCCCGCTCGTTCCCTTCGATGTTTTGATGCTGGGCATGGGCGAGGACGGCCATATCGCCTCGCTGATTCCCGGCGATCCGCGCCTGGCCCAGGGGCTCGACCCGGCGGGCAGCCGGCTGGTCCAGGGCGTGCCCGCGGGCCTTGGCGCACCGCCCCTGCCGCGCATGACCCTGACCCTGCCGGCCCTGGCCTCAGCGCGGCGCATCCTGATCCTGACTTCCGGCGAAGCGCGTCGCCGGGTTTTGGAGGGCGGCGACGTCCGGCCCGTGCATGTCCTTGCGGAAACGACTACATCGCCCCTGCGCGTCCTCTGGACGCCCTGAACTCCTCCCGGACGCCAAGAGGTAGGCTCATGAACCCCGTCACGGCCGAAGTCACCGCCCGCATCGTCGAGCGCAGCGCTGATTTGCGCGCGGACTATCTGGAGCGCATGGCCGCCGCCCGCGACCAGGGCCCCGGCCGCGCCAAGCTGTCCTGCGCCAACTGGGCCCACGCCTTCGCCGCCAGCCCAGAGGGCGACAAGCAGCGGATGCGCAACCCGACCGCGCCGAACGTCGCGATCGTCACCTCGTACAACGACATGCTCAGCGCCCATCAGCCCTATGAGCGCTTCCCGGACCTCATCAAGGCGGCCGCCGAGGCGGCAGGCGGCACGGCCCAGGTGGCCGGCGGCGTGCCGGCCATGTGCGACGGCGTCACGCAAGGGCGCCCTGGCATGGAGCTGTCGCTATTCTCCCGCGACGTGATCGCCATGTCGACGGCGGTGGCCCTGACCCACGACGCCTTTGACGCCGCCCTGATGCTGGGGGTTTGCGACAAGATCGTGCCGGGCCTGGTGATCGGGGCGCTGGCCTTCGGCCATCTACCGGTGATCTTCGTCCCCGCCGGGCCGATGACCTCGGGCGTCTCCAACGCCGAGAAGGCCCGGGTGCGCGGCCTGTACGCGCAAGGCTTGGCCACCCGCGACGAGCTGCTGGACTCGGAGATGAAGTCCTACCACGGGCCGGGCACCTGCACCTTCTACGGCACCGCCAACTCCAACCAGATGATGATGGAGATGATGGGCCTGCACCTGCCAGGCGCGGCCTTCGTGCATCCCAATACCCCCCTGCGCGACGCCCTGACCGCCGCGGCGCCCAAGCGGGCCATGGAGATCGCCCTGGGCTCCAACAGCCACGCGCCCATGTCCGAGGTCGTGGACGCCAAGTCCATCGTCAACGCCATGGTCGGTCTGCTCGCCACCGGCGGCTCGACCAACCACACCCTGCACCTTGTGGCCATGGCCCGGTCGGCCGGCGTGCTGATCGACTGGAGCGACTTCGACGCCCTGTCCAAGGTCACGCCGCTGCTGGCGCGGGTCTATCCGAACGGGAGCGAGGACGTGAACGCCTTCCATGCCGCGGGCGGCATGGCCTTCGTGATCCGCGAGCTGCTGGACGCAGGCCTGGCGCATGAGGACGTGCTGACGATCGCCGGCCGGGGCCTGCGCCACTATCAGACCGAACCCTTCCTGCAGGATGGCGACCTTGTCTGGCGCGAGGGGACCGCCAAGTCCCTGAACCTCGACATCCTGCGTCCGGTCAGCGACCCCTTCCTGGCCGAGGGGGGCATCCGCCTGCTGACCGGCGGCCTGGGCCGGGCGGTCATCAAGACCTCGGCGGTGAAGCCCGAGCACCTGACCCTGGAAGCCCCCGCCATCGTCTTCGAGGACCAGGAAGAACTGCTGGCCGCCCACAAGCGCGGGGAGCTGAACCGGGACTTCGTGGCGGTGGTCCGGTTCCAGGGGCCGCAGGCCAATGGCATGCCAGAGCTGCACAGCCTGACGCCCACCCTGAGCGTGCTGCAGGACAAGGGCTTCAAGGTCGCCCTGGTCACCGACGGGCGCATGTCCGGAGCCTCGGGCAAGGTCCCGGCCGCCATCCACGTGACGCCGGAAGCCGCCTGCGGCGGGGCGCTGGCCCAGGTGCGCACCGGCGACATCATCCGGCTGGACGCTCTGGCCGGCCAACTGGAGATCAAGGTCGATCCGGCCGAACTCGCCGCCCGCCCGCCAGCGGTGGCGAAACCCGCCGGGTTCGGCTATGGGCGCGAACTCTTCGGCGGAATGCGCCGGACGGTGGGCCCGGCCGAAGCCGGCGCCTCCGTGCTTTTCTGAGGGGGCCCTCTTGAAGGTCAACTATGCCGGTCTGGTCGGCGATGTCGGCGGCACCAACGCCCGTCTCGCCCTGGTGGACGAGGATGGACGCATCCGTCACCCCAAGACCTTCGAGGCCAAGGACTACGCCTCGCTGAGCGACGTCATTGGCGCCTATATCCAGCAGACCCTGGGCCGTAAGCGTCCGACCAAGGCGGTGATCGCCGTGGCCGGGCCGGTGGTCGACGGCGAGATCGAGTTCACCAACCTGTCCTGGCGCATTTCCGAGGGCGAGCTGGTGGGGACCTTCGAGCTGGAGGCCGCCAAGCTGCTCAACGACTTCGGCGCCCAGGCCATGGCCGCGCCCCTGCTCGAGGCGGAAGACCTGCGCCGGATCGGCCCGGAGCTGCGCGGCGCCGAGGGCGCGCCCTGTGTCGTGGTCGGCGCTGGCACCGGCTTCGGCGTCGCCGGCGGGGCGCGGTCCGAG